>NZ_CP061313.1:0-300000 GCF_018688235.1 Polynucleobacter sp. AP-Nino-20-G2 | reverse complement strand
CATGAACTCTTAATTCATCACTGCTGCTAATAAAAACTGATGCTAATTGCTCAAATTTACCCCTAAACTCATCGAAGCTTTTCCAATCAGTCGTTCGAGACGGGCTGGTGTAACTGTTATGATCAACCCCTCTAAATCGAGATCTAAATCCTTTTAATGCAACTTCTGTGTCTGCAATAATGCATTTATAGCCCTGAGAAACTCTGGTAAAGGAAGGCCACTCTCTACAGTGAACTAGCCGATTTTCCTCCAAATAAACCCTTTTTTCTGTTGCAGTATTTGCAAATGTGTATTCAATAGACCAGCATCTAATCTTATTTTTTAAAAATCTTTCCCTGGCAATAGAATTTAAACTATAGTTGCCATTCACATAAATTGCAGCATCGAATTTTTCAGTGATTAAGATTCTATCTATAAAATTCCAAACCTTAAAAACATCAATAAGGTGGAATTTAAAATTAGCAATTTGTTCTTTATTAATCTTAACTTTATCATCGATTTTATTATGCATTGCAAAGTCATAGAATGCAATTTTTCCAAATGGCACATTCAAATACCGAATGCGCAGTAGATCTCTGGAATCACTTACTTCCTCTTCTTTAATTCCATCAATTATTCTTTGCTGTTCAATATTTAATTGGTCTAGTTGATTATTTAATCTAAATTGAGAATTATTAGAGAGTTGATTTTGTTTACTTATGCACTTTTTGCAAGTTTCTTTACGCAACGTATCAGGCAAGTATTGATCCGCCTTAATGCCTAAGGAGATAATGTTGGTACATCGACCTAAGTGACCCGAACACCCCAGTATCGATATCGTATTATCAATCTCTAAATAGCGTTGAAAAAACAATAGGCTCTCATGATACATTCCGAGATTTGCATCGAAATTAATAACTGCTATATTCATTCTTCGCTAACTATTTAAATTTTACTAATAATTTTTCCAACTAATATAAAGGCCTCTACAACTTCAACCGCCTTACACCCAACCCATCTAAATACTCAACAGCTTTTAACGTTAAAGCATATTGCCAATGTCTCATTTCTGAGGAATAATAATCTAACGCTATCATTTTAGTCTTTAAGTTTTGAGATATATCAACTTGCGAATTTTGATTAAATGATTTATCTGCCCCTTACAACCACAATTAATTGCCTGATGGTACTTCAAAATCCAAAATAGTGAATTTTTTAGCATTCTGTATAGGGCGACCCGCAACACTCACAGCTCACAGCCTATTGAACAATCCTATTATCTAAAGTCAGATCTCTAAAATCATAAATCCCTGTCCTCCATATCATTTAACGCGTGCCATACTAGCTCAACACCTTGCTCTAAAGTATTTATGAAGCTAGGTATTATTTAATTAGTAATTAGAATCTCATTATCTTGCAATGTTTAAGTGAATAGGGTTACATACTCTATAGACCCCATCAAGTTCAATACCTCACCACAGAAAATCGCGTATCATGCAGCGAAATAGGTATCCTAAAATAAGTATAGTGGCTCCATTTAAATTAATTGGACTACTATCCTTATCACTCAACGTTACTAATACGGTTTTACCCCCTTATCTATACACGCATCGATGAGATTCTTTGCCCTGTAAATGTTGATCTCTATGCCCTAAAAAAGAACTGCATTCGGCGTTAGGGACAATTTTTGTTGTAGTAGCACGCACTACAAAATCGACGTTATTCATAGCCCGATACAAATATTCCCGATCCTTTGCATTCCAGATAATAAGACATACTCGAGCATCACCATGAAACTTCTTGAATATCTGCCATTTTTTCATCTCATCCCTAATAAGTAATAATTTTCTTTAGATTAAATTTGTAAGGGTTACAGCATCATTAATCATAATTTTTATTTTTTTTATCCTTCAAGATCATCTCTTCATAGGTGCCGAGGCAATAGCAAATAGCATCTTTGAGCTCATAGATACTTGTACACAATCTTAACGTAGACAACCGATGGGCCACAATGATGATAGTAGTTTGCCTATCAATCATATCTATTGACTTCATAATGGCCCGTTCCGTCTCATCATCAAGCGCGCTGGTAGCCTCATCAAAGATGATAATTTCTGCCTTTTTATAGAGCGCTCTTGCTAATCCAACTCTTTGGCGCTGCCCCCCTGATAGTCGCACGCCCCGCTCCCCGACATTAGCGTCATATTTTCCGGGGAGAGAATTAATTAATTCAGCCAATTGAGCTTTTTCAGCTGAATCCATAACACGATCATGATCAACTTGATCTTTCGGAACTCCAAATGCGATATTTTCTGTAAAAGAAGCATCCGTTAAAAATATCGTTTGAGGTACATGGGCGATAAGTGCTTGCCAACAGTCAACATTATGATGACCAAGACAAGTTCCATCGACCCTTACCTGACCACTATCGGGCGACAAAAGTCCCATGATAATATCAATAAAGGTAGTTTTTCCGGCACCAGATTTACCAACAAATCCAATTCGAGCGCCTTTTTCAATGGATAAATTTGCCCCCTGCAATACCCATGATGCAGTGTCTTTATATCTAAAAAAAATATTTTCTAATTCAAGCTTACTCATAAAAGTTATATTATTTAAATTGCTATCTTGCAACCCATCTGGTATCTTTTTATGCAAAAAAAATAAAGTGTCTTCCAGCGTATTTCCACTGGCTAAAAGTGACGACCATGATCCATATGTCATTTGTAAAACTGGAACTAATCGCTGCGCACCTAAAGCCATGGCCCCTAAAATAGGTATTGCTGAGTTAATCCCAGCTGAATTAAGAGTGAGTAGATATGCAATGACTGCTATAAGAACAATGCCTAGCGACTCAACAAAGTAACGAGGAGACTGTGTAATAAAAATATTGTTTGACTCCACTCTCCTCAGAGGGACATTTAGCGCATTGTAAATTTCAGCATAAATCAATTGCGTCTTGTCTATGATGACATCTCTAATGCCACCAACACCCTCTTGCAACGCTTTTATAACCCTAGATGAGTTCCTCGCCACTAAATAGCTGTTTTGTTGCAAGCGGCTCTTAGAAATCAATATCAGTATGAAATAAATTGAGCCAAATCCAAAAATCCCAGAAAATGCAACCAAAGGATTCATAAAGACTAAGGCGCCTAGAATAATTATTAAAAGAATAAAAGAGCCGATTAGATTCACTACTGGCAGAATGACGTTATAGATTAGCGTCTTACCTTTTCCGGTAACAACTTCAATTAATTCACTGCTATGTTGATTTAAATGCTCTATGTAAGGTTGGTGGAGCGCCTTTAAATATACAGAATAACTTAATTCCGCCCCGACCATAAAGGCAAGCCTCGTACTAATCCACAGCACCGCTATCCTCATGGCTCCAGCTAAGACTGCAGCAATGCAAAATAAAAGGGTTAATATAAATAATAATTTTGGGGTGGTATAACTACCAAGGTAAGCATTAATCAAAGAAAAAGTTGGGTTTACCTGAATATCTTTAGCCGTTGTTAAAATCGTCAGAAATGGAATGAGGCTGCCAATGCTAATAATTTCGGCGAATGCCGCGCATATCATCAAGCAAAACATAATGCTAAATTGAAACTTCCTCCTTGGAGAGATGCACCCCCATAATTGCAGAAGTAATTTAAAAATTTTGGGCGCTTTCATTCCCCAAATGCCTTTTTACTAGACTTCATTAAAATCGAAATTAGAATATAAGCGTGGGTAGGCCGCAATTAAGTCACGGAAACGGGGGCTGTGAATTTTAGTTATTGTGTGTCGCTTGTTATTTCCAAATGTTGAATTAGATAATTCAAAAGCCATCAATAGACGCTCCTTAGAAATTGCGCCCAATCCTTTATGTAAGCCCCTACTATCCTCTATAACTATGGTTCCCTTTTTACCAACAAATTCCAGAATTCGAGTAGCACCAAATACATTGAGCACCTCTTCATCTGAAATTCTTGCGTAGCCACGATTAATTAAATTTCTTGGAATGCTTCCACTTAAGTGAGTGCCTTTTACAAAACAGTGCGGACCACTTTCGTGATCAACATCAGTTAAATATATAAAAAATCTTATCCACTTAATTCGCTCCATATCCCAATGATATAACTGGGCTGCAGCATCATCTTTAATTCCACCTAATGGGGGCGTCCAGTCCAAGGTAAGGCCTGTAAAAATTGCTTGGGACCGCAAATAGCTTTGAGCAATGCGAATGAGTACTGGATCAGA
The DNA here is from genome assembly GCF_018688235.1 of Polynucleobacter sp. AP-Nino-20-G2. Classification (NCBI taxonomy): domain Bacteria; kingdom Pseudomonadati; phylum Pseudomonadota; class Betaproteobacteria; order Burkholderiales; family Burkholderiaceae; genus Polynucleobacter; species Polynucleobacter sp. AP-Nino-20-G2. Next base: position 295,779 of record NZ_CP061313.1, on the reverse strand, counting down.
AATAAGCTCCTGAACTTCCGACAAACTAGTGACAGCATTTCTTTCGAGAACATAGTGAGGTGCAATAATATTACTTCGATCGTATTTATATAATCTAGCCAGTTCTTCTGGCTTGAGTTTATCACCCCTGATTTGATAACTGAGGTCTGATAACTTTGCTTCCAATTTTTCACAGTATTGAGCCGAGAGTCTATTTTCCAAAACGTAATAGCCATCCTTTTCGAGTTTGGACTGAATCTCATGATATTCAGATTCAGCAACCCCCCCCAAAAGACCATCTGATAATGAGTGCAGATGAAGGGGGGGATAAACTATGCTTAAGAAAAATGAAATTAAATCATTCATTTTTCCGTCGGTAAAAATAAATACCCTAACCAAAGCTAGATGCGATATTTTTGGGGTTAGGCCAAAGAGTTTATGGTAAGTTGCCCCATAGACCAACAATAAGCAATCAACGGGAAATCTAATTGTTCTTATTAATGCGCCAAAAAAGGGGGATCCATTCTTCAGCCTAATTAGTCTATCAATCAAAATGCTCTCCTTAACCCTTTTACCAAACCTCTTTAGTCATGCCAGTTCTTAGCTCATAACTAAATTGATATTTTAACAGCCCGTCAATCACAATTTCATTTATATTCTGGAAATATAGCTTTGCATTGATCTAATTTATTTTTTAGGTATTTGCATTTAATTGTAAGATCATAAATTGAGACGCTAGTCATGCAATTAGCATGTAAAAACTCTCATCTTGGATGCCCATTCCTGAAATGACAACCTCTAGTGCATTAGCTACTTTTGCGTCATAAAACCATTCCAAATAAATTTTTGCGCGATGTTGGTGTCGCTAAAAACGTAATCGACTCACCGATACTTATTACTTCGGAGAGCCCAGAAACGGTCACCAAAAAAGAAAAATTCCGACTGTATCCGCCTTCTCATTTCGAGGTGAAGCCATAACTTGGAAATTAACTCAAATATCTCTATTGCTTGTAATGTTTACCTAAGGAGGTTAAAGGTTAGATTTCTTCTCAATAAATACAACGTGCCAACATAAAAGCCTCAGCGGCATGGATCCCTACAGAGCTTCCTCTATATTTCGCTAGATTTTCCACCGCACTTATTGAACGAGGGTGCGGCCATTCCCGAAGCTCGGTCTGATATGCCTCTAGTGCCTTCAATTTAATTGAGAGGGTGGCACCTATATCTATAAAAAAATTAGGCGAAAACTGGGTACAGCCCACTGACGGCTGCCACTCAGTAGAGGATAATGTTTCGCATGTAAGCAATGTTGTAACGGACATTCCTGGCTGAGGACGACATGCCGTAACAACTGCTCTAAAACAAATCTGATGGTCTATATTTACATCACCTGAAAATGTTGTATACACAACAGAAGGCTGTAAACGCTTCACATGCTTCTCAACAACTTTTATAACGTCTAAAAGCGGTAAACTATCCATCCTGTTATCCGGAAAATTATGAAGTACGGTATCTTTAACACCTAAAATTTTGCTAGCTTTTAATGTAGCCCTCCTCAAAGCTTCCAACCTCTTGGGGTCCATCCCTAATTCACGAGAGTCTGCACGAGAGGTTATGCCTTCCGCAAGTATAAGAATCGAGACAGTATCGCCCTGCTCGATATGACGTGCAATCGATCCTCCGCAACCCAACACTTCGTCGTCTGGATGCGGAACAACTATCAATACGTTCATGAGAAATCTTTTGGGGTTATTAAAGTATTAATTGGTATGTCTCTTGCCGCCCTCTTGCCTAATAAAGTATTCAGCATACTAGTTGGCATTCCTGTTCCAGGCCTCTTAGCCCCAATATTGGCGGAAGTAAAGATGTCTCCGGATTTAATTGGCTCAACAGAGCATATACTTCTAAAGTGCTCTTTACTTAATTGAATATCCCTGTCAGAGGGAATAATTTCTGCTTGCCCAAGAGCCCTTTCTACATGCCGTATTCGATCAACCCAAAGTTTTAGCTCTTTGGGTTCCAAAGATTCATGAGCATGGAAAGTAAAGTCTGAGCGATTCAATATCAATCTCTTTTCAATATAGGCCGAACCCAAAGCCAAAGCCGCGATATCTAAATCATGGTCGTGAGCTGGCGAAGAAAAACCAACTGGCCAAGGAAGCATTTCACTAAGCTTACTAATACATCTCAAATGCATCTGCACATCATTCTCGGTGTGGAAGTCATGCATAAATAAGACGGCGCCACCACCCGCCTCTTTATACCAAGAAACTAAGTCATCCAAGTGCCGCTGCGTTATAGGGCCTAGGTCAACAAACATAGGCTTTCCAGTATTTCCTATTTTTTTAATTAATTGCATGTAAGTTGAATCCCAGGCACCAATTTTATGAACATTGACACCCAACCTATCAAGTAAATCCACCCCGTCGATATAATCCACAGTCGCAAAGAAATCCAGGTGCGCATCTCTAGATGCTGCAGCAATTACCTTCCAGCTTGCCTCATCAAACACCAATTTCTGAAACATTTCTTTCATGGACGCTTGGGTTACCACACCATTCTGGGATATTGGATAGGTAACACTATCATCGGATAATTGATCGGGATCGATCAATTGAAATTTAATTGCATCGACGCCTGCAAACTTTGCCGCAGCTATAAGCTCAAGAGCCTTATCTAGGTCCCCCATACAAGTTGTACCAACTTCAGCAATCAAATAACAGGGCTCCCCATGCCCTATTAATCTAGATCCAATTTTGATGTGTTTTGCCTTGGCATGCATTATATTTACCCCTAAAATTTACTTAACTAATTCCCATGGTGTTGTGTTACCAGAGAGTAGGATGTCTTTACTCTCATCCCCGCAATTAAAAATTAAATCGATCACACTTAAATTGGGAGTAAATTCACCATGTAATTGCGAGTATATCGGATGAGCATAATCCTGAAAGACTGTCTCAATGCCCTCTCGCTTGAATACCTCTAAATCTGCGTAATCTCGACCTAATGCGCCAAAAATAAATTTTTCAGCGTGAAGTTGCTTGCAGATATCCAAGACTAAGTCTCCTTTCCTACCAACAAATTGATAATTGGAAGCTGGTCTAACCTCAACCTGAATCTTCAGAGTTTCCAGAAACCAGCCCAACATGTATCTGTTAAGATCAACCAATGAATACCATTTTTTGTCATAAGTATCTGCGAAAAATTCTGAATATCGATAAAAAAATGGGGCTTTTGAATATGCATTTTGTATGCTTTTCCAATGCTTCTTGCCCCAAGGCTCAGAAGCATTAATCTCGACATCTTTTATCTTCTTATTTAAATGATTTTTTCGCAATATTGGAACGGTAAGCCACATAGCCCCTTGGTGCGTTTTAATCCTATTGCGGTTATTCCAATCATTAACCTGGTATTGAACTTCATCAAGATAAATAAATAAATCTGCACTAGCAAGCTTTTGAAAAAATCCCAGCCAAGGAATATAGCAGGGTTGATGGGCTGTTAGAATCATGTGTAAATCATTTTACAGCATAAAAATCTTAAAAAAAATTAAGGTTAAATAAATACTCATCTAGATTGAAAAAAACTAAAAAAAAACCGTTTATTTGGAAAATCTTAAACATCATACGGCAGAAGTGAAATCATATTACAGCCTCTAGATTATTTATCAATCAAAAAAAATTATGGTCTACATTAAACAACAAGATATTACCTACCGCCTAGCGAATTGTTCCGACTGTAAAGACGTCTACACCTGGGAAAACGATAGTGCTACAAGAGCTAACTCAAAAAATATTGATCAATTTACGTACTCTAGTCATGTTGCGTGGTTCAAAAAATCACTAGTCAACGATAAACGCTGCCTATATATTGCAATAAAAAATGTTCAGAGGGTTGCTCTCATTCGCTTTGACCAGCTTGGGCAAGGGGTCTATGAATCTAGTCTGATTTTGAATCCGATAATACGCGGAAAAGGGATAAGCAGTCAAATTTTGCAGGGTAGTATGTCATTATTTTTAGAGGGGCGATATGGAGTGGCAACGCTGAAGGCCTCCATAAAAAATACCAATCTAGCAAGCAAGAAATGCTTTTCGAAATGCGGCTTTATACTTAATCATGTAGATGATGAATATAGCTATTATAACTATTTTAGTTAATTAACTTTACCTGTAGATTGTATTCGAGATAGTGGGGCTAAAGGATTGAACTATATATATGCAATTGAATAAAAAATAATAATTCTTTTAATTAGAACTCAATACTTGAAAATCTTGAAAAATCACGCCAAGCAGTTTTACCTAGAAGCTTGAAGTACATACTGGGAGGAAACCCTCCACCACCTGAGACTCTTCTCATAGATAAATTAGCTTCTGTGAATTTTTCGCCAAACTTAATATCGGCGGACGCAACAATTGAACGCTGAAATTCAAATTTAGAGACCCCTTCTTTTTGGGTTGGACGTACCAGTGGACTTCCAAGCATCACCTTCGCGGTCTTGATATCTCTCACCCAATTGGCCAAACCAATTGGGTCCTCAGAGAACCAATGATCTGGTCCTGGCAGATCATGGGATAAAGTAAAGTGCTTTTCAAAGAAAACTGCGCCCAATGAAACGGCTAAACTTGATGCTAACGAACCTTGGGTGTGGTCCGAAAAGCCTATAGGAACCATTGGAAATGCAGCTCGTAAAGTGCTAATTCGCCTAAGATTAGCATCTTCTGGCGGGGTGGGATATTGTGAAGTACAAACCAAAAGAATTACTGGATAACCTTCAAATACCCCCGCTACCTCAAGAGCCTGATACACATCTGATAGGTCAGACATACCACTAGATAGAATTAAGGGCAATCCCGATCTAGAGTAATCTCTTATTAAGGGAAGATTTGTGAAATCATCAGAACCGACTTTGATTGCAGGAATGCCCAATTTCACAAGAGTGTTTAGATCTGATAAATTTTGAGGAGTAGATAAAAAAATTATGCCCTCTCTTTCACATTCCTTTTTGATAATTGACCATGATCTTTCAGGGAGCTCATGGCGCTCGAACATTGCAAGCATAGATTCAGTGACTTCAACCCCTTGTGACTTATATGTAAACATTTGAGATGCGTCATTAACAAACTCAGCAGCCTTAAAAGTCTGAAACTTCACAGCATTACAGCCGGCCTGAGCCGCAACTGAGATCATTTCTAGGGCGCGCTCAAGACTACCATTGTGATTTATTCCAACCTCAGCAACAATAAATGGGGGAAGCTCGGACCCAACTAATTGCCCAGCAATATCAATACCATTGACCATGTTACTAACCCTCTTCCTTAAAATAACCCTCGGAGAATCGACTAAATAATTAGCCATCAATTAATTACAGTAAAGCAATTAAGAAGCCCCAGGAGTCGTTAAAATTCCTCAAAATTTAGTTACATCCTGACCCATGCAGTATATATCTTTCAGCTTTGCCGTTGATCGATATCGCCTACTATGTTTATAAATATTTGAAGTCATAGGAGGGCTATTACAGTACTTGAGTTTGGTGATGGCAAAAGTGAAAGCACTCCCTTTCTTAAGCATAGATATTGAATTATCTAAAATGGTACTGAATGGGCTAGCTGTAAATTCACTAAAAGAAATTTTTAGATATTCAAGAAAGAAAACCTGTGATAACCCCACAATATCTATTCTAATTTAACTCCAATTTGATACGAATCCTGAGAAAGTAACTCTCAAAATCAATAACATATAAATCATAAGAAGATGCGTACAAAGCTTATTAAAAATCAGGGCACAGTTAATATTTATAGCATTCGTTGGTTGTCAATTCAGGATGAAAACTAAAAAATTAGAATTCATTCAATTAATATGTTCGCAGACATATTTTGTCGTACAAATTCAGAGGCATTGAAAATTTTTAATTTTAGACAAGTATCATCTTGTGATGCTGTTTCAAAAACCTCATTTCAAATAAAATATTTAATTAGAGAATAGTCTTAATAGAAGGGAGTGGGACAAATAGATCTCTAGTAAATATTTTTCGCAAATAATTGACTAACAGATAAAAATATAGCGTTTATGCCAATTATAAAAACATCATCATCTCATTAACAACCTTTGCTGCACCTTGACCATCAACCAGCCTCATGCTACCGACGCTAATTTTTTTCCTTAATGACTTATCTTTAGCAAAATTAGAAATTTCTAAGGCAATTTTTTCAGCTGTCAATGTTTCGTACCACCCAAGAGATACTCCAGCTTCAGCCTTGGCCATAGCAATTGCAGTATCTTTTTGATTATCCGCCAGGGTAATAACCAGTGATGGAAGGCCCATATATGCAACCTCAAGAGTTGTTGTGCCGCCACCAATAATTGCAAAATCTGCCCACGCCATTAATGCTGCCATATTCTCTATATATCTAGCAGCATTAATTTTATGCCTGGTATATTTATTAAGGATATCAATATTTTCTAGCGCCTTATTCCAATGCAAATTACTTGAACCACCCACTAAAAAAATATCAAGCTCAAAGTCTTTTACTAACTTCAGTGCCTCTAAAACCTTAAGCATCACCCTCTTTTCGGCACCCCCCCCTAGAGTGATTAATAAATTCTTATTACCTCTTGACACTTGCTCTCTACTGTAGTCAATAAACTCATTACGTAATAATGAGTAGGCGGGGCCCATTAGCAATTTAGCATTGGACACAACCCTGTATTTATATGAGGCATGTGAAAAGTTTTGATTTAGGATAATATCTGCATCGTAAATATCAAGATTCGCCATATCATCGATGATAAGCAATCGACATCCTAAATCTCGAATGGCCCTATGATCCGTTGACTGAAATTCATACCCATCTAAAACTACCCAGTCCAAGGGGTTAACATCCTCCGGTAAAAGGCGCCCTAAGTTACCGGCTCTATCTAAGGATGAAACCTTATGACCCAAAGCTCGAAGACGGTTAATCAGAATTTCATCCTCTATAAAACCAAAGAAGCATGTTGACAGCCCAACGGCAGCGGCAGCATTTGCTAAGGCCATGCAGCGCATTAAATGGCCAGTACCAACTTCTGGATTAGCATCGACCCTAAAGATAATTTTACTCAACAAGCTCTGGCATCCTACTAGCAAGAAATTCTGCAAATTGAAACTCAAGTTCGGTATCAATATCAATACTGCGCTCTAGTGGCATCTCATATGCCGCCAAAGGATAGGAATAATAATTCTTAGTTTTTTTAAATTCCTCTACATTGCAGATCGATATTGCACCATTGCACCTTGCCAATAAAGGAACTAGCGCATTGCTTCGAGACCCGGTTTGATTTAAGTATTCTGGATGGAGCGGTGTTAACCATCCATCATCTAAAATAAGGCTACTAAAGGGTGAATGCACTTCACGTGAGACGCTCATCAGAAACTTGGCACCAGTTTTTAGATATACGTCTACTGCACCTTCAATATCCGAACTTTTACAAAAAGGGGAGGTTGGTAGCAAAATAATCAGAGTATCAAAAGCCTCACCATGTAATTCAAACCATTCAAGAGCATGCAAAGCCACCTCAACCACACCCGCAGGATCTTTTGATAAAACTTCGGGGCGCATAAAAGGAATGTCGACATTGAATTTCCGTGCCTCATCGGCCACCTCATCATCCTCGGTGCTGACACATATTCGATCAATTAAAGAAAGATTTTGAGCTCGCTTAATCGCGCGTCCAAGAAGGCTAACCCCTAAAAAATTTCGAATATTCTTACGAGGCAAGCGAACTGAACCAGCCTTTGCAGGAATCAGCACCAAAATTTTACCGAGCGACTGATGGGTCATGGCTGATATTTAATCCCTAAAGCTTGACGGAGTGAGGCAACCACATAATCAAAGTCAGCATCCACTAATGAGGGGTACATAGGCAAAGAGATTGCCTCCCTGTAATACGCCTCCGCATTAGGGCAGCAACCAATATCAAATCCATGACGATTCTTGAAGAAAGGTTGATGATAGATCGGAATATAGTGAACATTTACCCCGATACCCAGGGCGCGCATACTCTCAAAAACCTCAAGCCTGGTCTTTTTAATCGCATCCGTCTTTATTCGAATTACATAAAGATGAAAACTGGAATAACTATCTAGATCTTGCCAAGGGATAGTCACCGGCAAAGAAGCTAAAGCAACATTATATTTTTTAGCGATACTTTGCCGCGCCTCAACAAATTCATTCAGTCTTTGTAGCTGACTTAACCCTAAGGCCGCTTGAATATCTGTCATTCTGTAATTAAAGCCAAGCTCAATTTGCTCATAGTACCAAGGACCAACATTCTGATTCATCATTTCGTTTGAATTTCGGGTAATTCCGTGACTTCTAAATATTTGCATGCGACTTGCCAACTCCGCATCATTTGTAACGGCAACCCCACCCTCACCCGTAGTAATAATTTTGACTGGATGAAAACTAAAAACGGTAATATCGGAATATCGACAATTTCCTACTGGTTCATTTTGGTATCTTGCACCAATGGCATGTGATGCATCCTCGATAATTTTAAAGTTGTATTCATCGGCCAATTGCCGCACTCTTTTCATGTCGCAAGATTGACCTGCAAAATGTACGGGTACAACTACCTTGGGTAAGACACCCTTCTTTTTTGCTATACGAAGTTTCTCTTCCAAAGCATCCATAGAGAGGTTATATGTAAGAGGATCGATATCAATAAAATCAACTCGCGCACCACAATACAAACCGCAATTAGCCGAGGCGACAAACGATATCGGAGATGTCCAAAGCCAATCACCAGACCCCAATCCCAGAGATAAGCAGGCGATGTGAAGGGCAGATGTCGCACTATTTACAGCGACGGCAAAATTGGCGCCACAGTACTCTGTAATAGCATTTTCAAACTGCGGCACGACTGGCCCTTGGGTCAGCCAATCAGATCTTAAGACATTAATAACAGCGTCAATATCCCCAGCTGAGATATCTTGTCGGCCATAGGGGATATTTCTCACTACTAAATTGCCCCAATTTTTGCGCGGTGACTTTCTATCCAACCCTGAAGCTCTAACACACTCATCTTTTGTTGATTACTCAAGGAGTCATAACTAAAGCCTTCTACTACCTTCACTCCATTTTTAATGCGCAGTGGGTCAGAACTCCACTGATGGATGGCGGGTAAAATTTTAAAATATTCAGGATGCTCATAAGTATGATAGGAATCCTCTGGGCTAATCATCTGCTCATGGAGCTTTTCCCCTGGACGAATGCCAATAATTTCGTGTTCGGCATTAGGAGCGACAGCCTTCGCAATATCCACAATATTCATCGAGGGGATCTTTTTTACATAAACCTCGCCACCAACCATATCCTGAAAAGCGTGCCAAACCAACTCTACTCCCTGCTCTAAACTAATCATAAAACGCGTCATACGCGTATCAGTAATTGGAAGCCTTCCTGAATCTGCTTGAGACATAAAGAAAGGAATAACGGATCCACGAGACCCCATTACATTTCCATAGCGAACAACAGAAAATCTAGTCTCTTGACCACCAGCATAAGAATTTCCAGCGACAAATAGTTTATCGGACGCCAACTTTGTAGCGCCATATAAATTAATTGGGCTGCTGGCCTTATCCGTTGATAAAGCAACAACTTTCTTAATACCTTGGTCTATGCAAGCATCAATCAAATTCATGGCGCCATTAATGTTAGTCTTGACACACTCGAAAGGATTGTATTCAGCAGTAGGAACAATTTTAGTCGCGGCTGCATGCACCACAAAATCGATGCCATGCAGAGCTCTGTGCAATCTCTCTTTATCCCTGACATCACCAATAAAGAAACGAATACGTGGATCAGCCCCATAAATTTTAGCCATTTCCCACTGTTTCATTTCATCGCGGGAAAAAATGATCAATTTTTTTGGCTTAAATTTTTCCAACGTCATGGCAACAAATGCATGCCCGAAAGAACCAGTGCCGCCAGTAATTAAAATACTTTTATTTTCAAACATTTATTGTATTTAAGGAGATGGAAAAAATTAATTAAAAATTACATTCATAAGATACGTTACGTAAAACGTTTTTTCTTATAGCTCGTCAAAAAAATCAGACCTGGCACAACCTTATAATCTTCAGTAACAACAAAGTTACCACTCAAGCCCGCTAATGCCCGATCCCGTGCCTGCATTTGCCCAGAACCCTGCATCATCGTACCGCCTGCCCTTGCTCTTGCTCTTGCATATCTGCTTTGAGCTTAATCCACATCTGGCCGGCCAAGGCTAGCAGCAGACCCAAAAAGAGTCCGCCCAACAATCCAGCAATTAGAACTACCCGCTTCTTGGGGGCAATTGGAGTGTCGCTCACATAAATCGGGGCAATTAAGCGCGTGGCTCTATTCTGGTTGCCGGTCACCACATTTTTGAGGGAGGTGATTTCGTCTAAAAGATAGCGAATCTCATCCCGGGTAGAAAGGTAGGCTGCGCCCACTGCTTGGCCTGTCTTATCGGCCTTTGTAACCAAATCTTTAGCCTTGATTAGGCGCTCCTCATCATCTGCTAACTTGGTTTTAGCTTCTTCAATATAGGGTGCGAGAATTTGAGCTTGGGTCACTTTAATCAACTCAAAGATTGCCTGTGTGCAGGTAGAAGCTGCTTCTGGTGATTGGCCAAAGGTTTTGAGCTCAACCACATTAGCAACCCCTTTAGGCGGCGCTAATTTAATCGCTTTGGCTAAGCTAGCCCCTGGATTAGTAGTATCTTCCTTACCACAACTGCTAAGAACCTGCGGAGTAAAACTGGTTGGCAAGGATAGCCGAGCAATCAAGAGAGATGGGTCCTCAATATTGATACCTAGCGGATTCAGGTTGTTGTTAGCAGCACCAAATTGCGCCATGGCAATTTGAGCAACCGCTTCGTACTGTTTTGGGGTCACCGCTAGGTAGGCTAAAGCGATGACCGATCCCGCTACACCAAAAACCAAGATGATTTTATAGGCGACTTTAAAGAAGCATAAGACATCGAGCAGAGAAATTTCATCATTCACCTGAGTTTTAATCTCTGACTGTTGAATATTATTACCCACTAAACACCTTCACCATTAAATCGACCCTATTATCTCATTATAAAAGTTAGGGCGATTAAATTAATCAACTGAAACCCTTAAGAAGTCCTCATAGGCCATGCTTAGCCCTAAATTGAGGTCAACTTTTGCAAACCACCCCAATTGATTTAGTCTTGTTGAATCCATCCACTTTCTTGGAGCGCCATCAGGCTTAGTGGAATCAAAAATCAGCTGGCCTTTGTAGTCCGTCGCTTTTAAAATCGCCTCTGCTAGTTCGGTGATGGTGACATCACTCCCAAAGCCCACATTAATGTGACTTTGCATCGGCTGCGTGTGCTGGTCATAGATTGCTTTATCCAGATCCATTACAAAGACTGAGGCAGCCGCCATATCATCAACATAGAGAAATTCACGCCTTGGGGTACCGGTGCCCCAAATCACGACCTCGGGTGCATTACTTATTTTTGCCTCATGAAATCTTCTGATGAGTGCTGGTATCACATGGCTATTTTCTGGGTGGTAATTATCCCCAGGCCCATACAAATTGGTTGGCATTACCGATCGATAGTCAATTCCGTAACTCTGACCATACTGGCGGTTATAGCTCTCACACAGTTTAATTCCCGCAATTTTGGCAATTGCATAAGGTTCATTTGTCTCCTCTAGCTTTCCAGTGAGTAGCGCATCCTCCATCATTGGCTGAGGGGCTAATTTAGGGTAAATACAGCTCGACCCTAAAAATAAGATCTTTTTAACGCCAGCCTCAAATGCTTGATGAATGACGTTAGCCTCCATCATCAAATTTTGATAAATAAATTCTGCTGGATAGGTATTGTTCGCATGAATGCCGCCTACCTTGGCAGCGGCTAGATAGACTTGATTCGGCTTTTCAGCCTCGAAGAAAGATCGCACCGCCGCTTGATTGGTTAAATCTAACTCTGCATGCGTTCTGGTAACAATATTTTGATAACCCTGAGCTTGCAAATTACGGATGATGGCTGACCCCACCATACCGCGGTGACCTGCCACATATATCTTTTGATTTAAATCAGAGCTCGTCATATGGCAATTAATTCTCTTTACCCACAGCTACTGAGTAACCATGTTTATGAAGTAATGCATGCTGCCTGGCCCGATCTAAGTCGTTAGCTACCATCTCTACAATCATTTGATCAAGCGTAATTTCCGGCACCCACCCTAATTTTTCTTTAGCTTTTGCTGGGTCACCCAAAAGGGTTTCGACTTCAGTAGGTCGATAGTAACGCGGATCAATTTGCATGATCACATCGCCTACTTTTAAAGCAGGGGCTTTGTCACCTTCGATTGCAACAACAATGGCTTTTTCATTCTCGGCAGAGCCCTCAAACTTTAAGGTAATACCAAGTTCTTTAGCGCTGCGAGTAATAAATTCACGAACAGTGAACTGCACACCAGTAGCAATGACAAAATCTTCTGGTTGATCTTGTTGCAACATTAACCATTGCATGCGGACATAGTCTTTTGCATGACCCCAATCACGCAAGGCATCAATATTACCCATGTATAGGCATTTTTCTAAGCCCTGCACAATATTGGCCAAGCCACGAGTCACTTTACGAGTAACAAAAGTTTCGCCACGGCGCTTGGACTCATGATTAAACAAAATACCATTACAAGCATAAATACCATAAGCTTCACGATAGTTCACAGTGATCCAATAGGCGTACATCTTTGCGACCGCATAAGGACTGCGTGGATAAAACGGCGTAGTCTCTTTTTGCGGAATCTCTTGTACCAAACCATAGAGCTCTGAAGTAGAGGCTTGATAGAAGCGAGTCTTATTCTCTAAACCCAAAATACGAATAGCCTCCAGCATTCTTAAGGGGCCCATTGCATCAACATCAGCGGTGTACTCAGGAGATTCAAATGAAACAGCCACGTGGGACTGCGCACCCAAGTTATAAATCTCATCAGGCTGGCATTCTTGAATAATGCGCACCAAATTACTGGTATCAGTAAGATCGCCGTAATGCAAAATCAAATCTGGATGATTGACATGCGGGTCCTGGTAAAGATGATCAATTCTTTCAGTGTTAAAAGAAGAGGCACGGCGCTTAATACCATGAACAATGTAGCCTTTTTCTAATAGGAATTCAGCTAAATAAGATCCATCTTGCCCAGTAATGCCGGTGATCAGGGCGACTTTTTGTTTGCTCATATATTTAACTTTTTAATTTCTAAACTAACTTCTACCGTAGGTATCTTCAAAACGGACAATGTCATCCTCGCCCAAGTAACTACCGGACTGCACCTCAATAATCTCTAGCGGGGTATTGCCAGGGTTTGCCAAACGATGAGTTTGCCCCTGGGGGATATAAGTACTTTGATTTTCAGACAACATGATCACTTGATCGCCATTAGTAATTTCTGCGGTGCCCTTCACCACAACCCAATGCTCTGCGCGATGATGATGCATTTGTAGTGAGAGGCTAGCTCCAGGCTTTACTTGGATACGTTTTACTTTAAAGCGCTCACCCTCATCTACGCTGTCATACCAACCCCAAGGTCTTGCCACCTTGCGATGGAGATTCTTTTCTTCGCGCTTTTGAGATTCGAGCTGATTGACGATGTGTTTAACGTCTTGACTGTTTTTTCTGTCAGCAACCAAGACTGCATCAGCTGTTTCAACAATGATGAGATTGTCTACCCCTACTGCACTTACCAACCTGCTACTCGAATGAATTAGTGAGTTTCTAGAATTACTTGCTATAGCGTCACCACTGGTGACATTGCCATTTTCATCTTGCTTGCCCACTTGCCACACGGCATCCCAAGCACCTAGATCATTCCAACCTGCATTGAGCTCCACCATCTTCACATTGAACTTGTTTGACTCGGGGCACTTTTCAATGACTGCGTAGTCAATGGATTCACTAGGAATAGTTTGGAAGATTTCTTTATCGGGTCGGATAAATTCAGTCTCTCCAGCTTCATCTGAACTTCTAGCAACCCAAGCAGTTTCTGTGGCGCCAAAGATATCCGGACGAAACTCTTTTAAAGCAGATAGCCAGGTACTCGCTCGCATGACAAACATGCCGCTATTCCACAGATAGCTTCCATCCGCTAAATACGCTTGAGCTGTTTGAACATCTGGCTTTTCTACAAAGCGCTCTACAGCGTATTCACCAATGCTACCTTGTTTCGTATTGCGCATGATATAGCCATAACCTGTTTCTGGTGCTATTGGCGTAATACCTAAGATGGCAATGGTTTTTTTACTGTCATCGGCATTCACAACGGCAACGCAATCTTGCAACGCCTTTATAAAAGCCGCTTGATTTTGAATGGTTTGATCAGCCGGAGTAATCACCAAAATAGGATCAATCTCACCAGCATCTTTCGCCTGAAACGCCGCCAAAGTTAAAGCAGGTGCCGTATTGCGCCCCACCGGCTCTAACAACAAAATCGCATGAATGTCTTTTAACTCTCGCAATTGGTCTAGCGCCAAAAAGCGATGTTCTTCATTGGTCACGATCAGCGTGGAACCTAATTCAATAGCGGTTTCTTTGACTCCGCCCTGATGCTGTTCGCCAATGGCATTAATTCTTTGAATGGCCTGCTGAAACAAACTCTGCTTGGAGTCATCGCCTGAAAGCACTAAAAACTGCTTTGGGAAGCCTGAGCGAGATAAAGGCCAAAGACGCGTTCCAGAGCCGCCACACAGAATGACAGGAATAACCGAAATGGTGGATCTGGTGCTGGTCATGTTGAGGCGGATAAAACCTTTATGTTTTTCTATGATTTTTATAAGTATGTGGCGATTTTAAAGGTTTTATCTACTCACTTTGGCTTTATTGGGCTTTACACAGATTTCAAGAATTTATTAGAATTAAACTAGGAGGGTGATGGCTATCAATCACCCCTTGTAACCCAGCATGGATATCAAAGTGTTCATATGGATGCTGGATCTATAACTAAAACTATTGGAGTCAACATGTCAGCTGGGAACACCCCAAAAATCAATGTTCGCAACTCTGTGATCGAGTGCGCCCAATCCCTGAAAAAGGAAAATGCAGGCAAGTATCACAACTACGGCATTAAAGACTGTATTGCCTCTATTGCCGCTACCAAGCAAAAATAATTACAAAGTATTGTTTTTAAAGGATTAATTTGGTCTGTTGGGGTAGCGTTTACCAGTCAAATTACTGTAAACCGCCCCAGCCAAGACCAATAGCATCGAATCCACCATGACCGGGAAAAATGCGTAGCGGTAATGCATGACATGCCCCAACACCACGATCATGGCCACTGCTGCTGCCGGTGGATGGAGGCAGCGCAATATAAACATTCCCAAAATAGATAGACTGGCAGCCAAAGGCATAGCCAAGAGGGGCTCATTCACCAGATGAATGATGGAGATTCCAACCAAAGCAGACAATGTATTGCCCGCAATAACTGCCCAAGGCTGAGCCATTGGGCTCTGTGGCAGCGCAAAAACGAGAAGTGCACTCGCCCCAAGGGAGGCCATGAGCCATTCATCGAGACCACCAAGCTCACCAAGGTACTTAGCGATAGTGAGTACTAACATCAGACCAATAAGAGCCCCAAAAACAGAGCGAATTCGTTCCACCCAAGCAACATGAGGCTGATCCCCACCCAAATAAAAGGAGTAACGCTTAAGTAGATTTTTGTATTTGTGTCTCATGCTTTTCTTTTGCTATAGCTGACCGATCATAATCCCGCATGCAGTTGAAGTAATCCATGTATCCAACAAAAAAGCTGCCGAAGCAGCTTTTTTAGTTAATACAGAAGCAAATGTAGCATTAAGCCTTTTTAGCGTAAGCAGAGCACCAGCCTTTGCCAGCAACTTGCTTGCCAGCAAACAGTGAGCAACCGCCAGCAGCCGCGCCAACTTTACCTTGGAACAAAGCACAGTTATCGCACTCTTGACCAGCAGCATACTTAGCGTACTTTGCTTTATCTACTTTAGAAGCGTCAGCCTTGTAACCCAAAGCAGCAGCTTGTGGATCAGTTTCAGCAACCATTGCTTGAGCTTGAGAATTGCTGTTCAAAGCCAAGGTGCAAGCACCAGCAGCGGACAAAATCATAAATTGGCGACGGGTAGTTTTCATATTGACTCCAGAGGTTTTAATGAAACGAAATTTGCATTCAAATTGAATCTAGGAGGATCATAGATCAGATGGAATTACTCAACTATAGGCGATATAAGTAATTGATTTATATGTGTTTTTTGTTGAGAATTGTTCTCAACCTCAAATTAACATGCAGGTCTAATGCCAACCCTTGAGATTCATGCAACTAATACGTTGCTTGATGAACACCCCTGAACCTGCTTCGGGATAGGCTTGCGCACACTCAATGACGTCTTGACGAAAAGTAGCCTTATTGTTTTTGGCGGGGTCATCATTAATGTCTGGGTATGTGGAGCACCCCAACATCGTAGAGACTAGCAAAACCCCGATGACTACTTTAGGTAAATTGTGACCAGATGAGTGGTTTGCCATCTTCTGCTTTATCTCTTCTCAAGCAAAGATAAAAACTCTCTACGCAAATTGGAGTCTTTTAAGAAAGCCCCACGCATGACACTGTTAACCATCTTCGAGTCACGATCTTTTACACCACGCCACTGCATACAGAAATGATCAGCATCCATCACGATAGCAACACCAATTGGCTTGATTTTCTTCTCCAGCATGTCGGCCAATTCCACCACTGCCTCTTCCTGAATCTGAGGTCTACACATCACCCACTCGGTAAGACGTGAGTATTTAGATAAACCAATCAAGGCAGACTCCTTGCTTGGTAATACGCCAATCCAAATACGGCCCATGATCGGGCATAGATGATGAGAACAAGCGCTACGAACCGTGATTGGTCCAATAATCATCAGCTCATTAAGGCGACTGACGTTAGGAAATTTTGTGAGAGTCGGCTGCTCAATATAGCGGCCATTGAATACTTCCTTCACAAACATTTTTGCAACTCGCTGACTAGTGCTCTTGGTGTTGTGATCACTCTCAGTATCAATCACCAAGCTCTCTAATACTGCCTGCATCTTTTCAGCGACTTCATCTACCAAGCCATCTAATTCACCAGGCTCGATAAATTTAGAGATATTGTCGTTCGCATGAAAGCGTGCTTTTTGAGCTTCGATACGACGACGAATCACTACTGACAACGGAGTGCCTGCATCACTCTTTTTGTCGGCAGCTTTCTTGACCTGCGCCTTTTTAACTGGCACTTGCTTTGCTGATGTCTTAGTTGAAACTTTTTTAGCGACCGTCTTGACTGTCTTTTTAGGTTCGGCCTTAGGGGGAGTTTTTTTAGTTGGCATAGAAGTTGGAATATTCCTGAGAAAAGATTGGGGTAACTTACTTTGCTTAATTGCTTCTGTGAATTAGCTGAATAAGTTGACTTAGTTGCTCTAATTAAATTTGAAAGAAAATGGCTACGACGCAGGCAATACCAGCCAGCCAAACCGTTGATCTGGCGGTAGGCCAATTCGCTACATAGCAAATGAGATAAGCAATTCTCGCCACTACAAAACCTAAGGCCAATAAATCTAACCTCCCTTGCGGTGCGTGAGAAATAGAGGCAATGATGACTGCGGCAAAAAATAAGGGGAGCGATTCAAAGAGGTTGGCTTGAGCGGCATTAGCACGTGCCCGAAAGCCAGTTTGCTTTGCTAGCCACTGACGAGGCGAGGCATTGTCATAACCCTCAAAACCCTTCTTGGCGATACCTGCTGCGACATAAGGCAACAAACCCATAAAGAGTACGCAAGCAAATGCAATGGTCATGATTGAGGCTCTTTCTGGGCAATGGCTTCTGCTTTTTGTTTTGCCTTTTTTGCACCGATGCGTGACTCCGTGCCATTGAGCAGATTTTTAATATTGCTACGATGGCGCCAGATCAACAAGAAGCAAACAACCAAGAGTGCAATGCCCATGGGCTGAAAGCCAAACAAGAAAACGAAATAGATTGGGCCGAATATCGCAGCAGCCAATGCAGCAAGCGAGGAATAACGCATGAACATCGCCACAATGATCCAGGTGCTTAAAGTTGCCAAACCAAGGATCCAATTAATACCAAACAAAATACCGCAAGCGGTAGCGACACCCTTGCCACCCTTAAAGCCATGAAAGACTGGGAACAGGTGCCCCAAGAACACTGCGAGCACCACTCCGCACAGCAACCAAGAATTGAGCGTCGAAGTTAATGATTCATCACCCAGCAGAACTCTAGCCAACATCACGGCAAAGTAACCCTTTAGAGCATCGCCGATCAATGTCAGAACAGCGGCCAGCTTATTACCCGTCCTGAGAACATTCGTAGCACCAGGATTACCTGAGCCATAAGAATAGGGGTCAGGCAAACGCATGCACTTACTCACCACTACCGCAAAGGAGATCGAGCCGATGAAATAGGCCAGCGGAATTAACAAAAGACTGAGGTTCGGGTTGAAATCCATAGCGCTATCTTAATCACTTATGTACTTTTGTATCGAGAGTTCGATCTTTGGTGGGCGGGATATTAGGAGCCACGCGGGTGGTGCTGTTGATGAATGGATTTAAGGCGCTCTCTAGCCACGTGGGTATAGATTTGCGTAGTAGAGATGTCAGCATGGCCCAAAAGCAGTTGCACTACCCTTAAATCCGCGCCATGATTGAGTAAATGGGTCGCAAAAGCATGGCGCAAGGTATGCGGAGACAAAGCCACAGGAATATTGGCAATCGTGGCATACCGCTTAATTAATGCCCAAAAGGCTTGGCGCGTTAAACCTGTTCCAGTATGTCGACCTACAAAGACAGCATCCGAGGTCTTACCCTCCAGCAAAGGCGTTCTGGCTTCAGCCAGATAACGACGCAACCACTGCCCTGCTTCTCCACCAAACGGCACCAGGCGCTCTTTACCGCCTTTACCGTTCACAATCCGAACCACACCCTCATTTAAACCCAATGCCACTGTCTTGAGAGAAACAATCTCTGAGACACGTAAGCCACTGGCATACATCAACTCCAACATCGTGCGATCACGCAATCCCAGCGGAGTATCAATATCAGGAGCATTGAGTAACGCAGTCACCTGATCTTCACTCAATGTCTTCGGAAAGCGTAGTGCCTGCTTGGCGGCGCGCAAGCCAATACAAGGATCACTCTTCACTAAATTAATACGAAGGGCGTGGCGATAAAAGCGCTTGAAGACAGTCAGACGTCGATTGGCTGTCGTAGCCTTATCAGCGCGACGATGCGCTATATAGGCCGTGAGATCTTTTTCTGTAACGCTGTAAAGATCAGCACCAGATTCTTGAAAGAGCCACTGGGCCAAGAGTAGCAAATCGCGGCGATAGGCGGACAAACTGTTTTGCGCCAACCCATCCTCAAGCCAACAAGCATCACAGAAGCGCTCAATGGCCTCTTGGCTTACCGATGGAATCGACGGCTTATGCAGCGGAGTTAGACTCTGATCAGTAGTCACAATAAGCCTAAATAATGTTTCAAATTACTTAGAATAAAACCCAACTTAATCATCCTGCCGCTTTAAGTCACGATAGAAATTTTCATGCGGGCCAAAAGTCAATAACTTAATACTTTCTTCATCCAAAATTCGATAAGCCAGCAGGCATTGTTGCTGTGAAAGTCGAAACTTGAAAACTCGTACACCCAATAGGTCTCCAACCTTAGCCTCTCCAATGGATGGATCTGAACCAATAGATTTGACCGCGTCATCCAACTCAGATTTTTGATGTGGGTGTAATTTTTTTATCGCTTTTACAAACGAGGCCGTCAGGAGTAAGCGCATCAACTAAATACATACTCGCCGATGATCGGCTCTTGATCCGCAATCAAAATCTCTCGAATCATAGAAAACGGTAAATCTGGATTTTCTTGAGCAACCCTACCAATCTGTGACCAGTATTCAATTTGCTTGGGCACCGAACGGTGCTCAATTTGCCCGTAAGCTTTAGCCTGCTCCACCAAATTTTCAGATAATTTAACGTTAATAGACATGCTTCTCTCCTTGAGATGAATCCATTATAGCTCCATAAGTTCCAAAAAGGAACCTTTTAATCCAAAAAGATTCGTAGCCGCTTAACGTACTCAACCACCCCCTTGGGTGAATGTTGGCCTAGTCAGCTAAATTCGCAACCAAATGACTAAGCTGAGCCTTCTCAACGCGAAGAAGCTTTGATAGATCAAAGCAACTAGAGGTATCGTACTGCTTCCAAAAGGCGCACTCCTCTTGCTCGCTTGCAAACTGAGGAATGGGCTTACAAGAATTTGCTTTAGATTTAGTCACGGAAGTTATTAAAGCCCAAAGGCGCTTCAGTGACTTCCTTCTTGAGCAAAGCCATGGTCTCTTGCAAGTCATCACGCTTGCCGCCCGTGACACGAACTGCATCACCCTGAATACTGGCCTGCACCTTGATCTTGCTATCTTTAATGATGCGCACTACTTTTTTGGACAGCTCAGAAGTGATGCCCTTCTGGATTTTCATAGTCTGTTTGCGCTTATCGCCGCCAATGGTCTCAGTTTTGTCATCTTTGAGATAACGCACATCCACATTGCGCTTAGCCATCTTGCTGATGAGCACATCCCGCACTTGACCCAATTTAAAGTCATCATCACCAAAGAGGATCAAAGTCTCATCCTTTTGCTCAACGCGACTATCGGAGCCCTTAAAGTCAAAGCGATTAGTGATTTCTTTATTGGACTGCTCGATCGCGTTTTTCAACTCAATCATGTCGGGTTCGCACACTACGTCAAATGATGGCATATCAACTCCTTAGTTAATCTTGAGTAATCTTGGATACTCTGTTCCGGCAAATCTATTGGGCTCTTGGACTTTCTCTCATTTTGGAACAGAAAGACCTCAGTAAATACGATTGCGAATAAGATTGTGGCATGAACTCCGCACAAAATGCGCCCAACTCGCCAAAATTGACGCCCAATATGGGCTTAAAGCATCGCAATACCTTTGGCTTTGAGGTCTGTGCGGAATTGGCCTATGAGATCACTGCCGCAGAACAAATTCCGGGGCTGATGCAGCAAATCGCAGAACAGAAATTACCTTGGCGAGTGCTTGGTGGTGGCAGTAATGTGATTTTGCCCAAGCTATTGCCTGGCGCAACCCTGCTCATGAATATCCCCGGGCAAGAGATCACCCAGTCTGACGAAAGCAATGCCTTGATTACGGTAGGCGCTGGAGTCAATTGGCATGAATTTGTTTCCTGGACCATAGAGCAGCAATTGCCAGGCCTTGAGAATCTCGCCCTCATACCTGGAACAGTTGGCGCAGCACCCATTCAAAATATTGGAGCCTATGGAGCGGAAGTTGCCGACTTTATTGACAGCATCGAAGCTTTCGATACCGTGACCCATGCCTTTGTCACACTCCCAAAAGAAGCCTGCCGATTTGCTTATCGCGACAGCTACTTCAAGCAAAATCCCCATCGATTTATCTTGACAAAGGTCGCCTTTAAAATCCCCAAAGCTTGGGAACCGCGACTTCAATATGCCGACATAGCCAAACAGTTTTCCGCTACAGATGCCAAGCCAACTGTGCAGCAAATTTTCACGGCGGTATGCAACATTCGTTCACAGAAATTGCCCGATCCTAAAGTCATTGGTAATGCTGGTAGTTTTTTCCAAAACCCCATTGTTCCTGATCAGCAATATGGAGATCTGCTAAAGCAATATCCCCAACTAGTGTCTTATCCAGACCAAGCGGGTATGCGTAAACTTGCCGCTGGTTGGCTCATTGATCAATGCGGCTTTAAAGGTCTACGGGCTGGGCCTGTCGGCGTTTACCAAAATCAAGCTTTGGTTCTAGTCAATCATGGTGATGGCACGGCTGAAGATATTCTTGGTTTAGCTAAATCTATTCAAGACAAAGTGCGTGAAGTCTATGGCGTTCAGCTTGAGATTGAGCCAAATATTTTTTAGTTAGCGTAAGTGCTTGTTATACGTAGCCTGCTGTCTCAGCCAAACGCTGGCCGCGCCCCCTCTATCAACCCCTAGCCACCGCTCTATGAGCACTGCCATTGCTGGCGTAATTTCTGATTCCCCATGAATTACGGCGATAAATTCAATCCGCGCAATGCCTAGTAAATCAGCTGCCTCTGCCGGATCAATGCCTAATGCTGGAAGAATGTCCTCTTTGATGACTAAACCGGGATGCGGTGGATTGTGCACGGATGGGGCTTGCTTGTATTGATTGAGCAATCAATCATAGTCACCTTCACCAACATTAAAGCAATCATGGTTATCAACATTTCTCTTATTTGTAATATTGCAAAATGCAATATAATTTCTCATGAGAGTTATTTCAAATCGCCGTCTCTTAGAGTTTTCAGCCAAGCATAAAGATTCACAAGAGCCACTCCAAGCATGGCGGAAATTGATGGAGTTTGGATTCTTTAAGAATTTTTCTGAAATGAAGCAAGTCTTTGCATCTGCAGACAAGGTTCGTGATTTATATGTTTTTAATATTTGCGGCAATAAATATCGCTTGGTTGCCTACTTACAGTTTGAGAGAAAGCTTTGTTACATCAAAGCCGTTTTAACTCATAAAGACTATGACGAAGATGGGTGGAAAAAATGAACTTAAATGATCTACAAAAAGCCTGGGAAGCGCTTTCTAAAACCGTTGACTTAAGCCCCATTCATTCTGAAAAACAATATCTGAAAATGGTTGAACTTGCGGATATGCTGAGTGATGTCATTGGATCCTCTAAGAAACATCCCCTTCTTGATTTGTTTGAACTCACAAGCGAGTTAATTCGAGCCTATGATCTGGAGCATTTTGATGTCCCAGACGCCAAACCCCAGGCACTTCTTTCATTTTTAATGGAACAAAACAATCTCAAGCAATCTGATTTACCTGAGGTAGGGAACCAAAGCGTTGTTTCGCAAATTCTTTCTGGTGCTCGGCAACTTAACGTGCGCCAAATTCACTCTTTAGCAAAACGTTTCAAGGTGCCAGCGGGAGCTTTCTTCGAGCGAGCTTATTAATCCACCCTTATCTTTGAAAACTCGACCTCTACCTGACCTTCTGCCAAGCGCACTTGGAATGCATCTTTAGTATTGAGCTCTTTGGGATTGCGTACTGCATGCATTGCTTGCTCGTCTTTACTTAAGATGACTGCGTAGCCACGCTCTAGCGTTCTTTGAGGATTGAGCATTTCTAGTTGAGATTGGTAATGGCCTTGGTTGCGCTTCCAGCCCTCTACTCGCACAGCCCACGCTTGGTTGAGTCGTTGTTGCCAACTGGCGATTTGTTCGCGCATGCGATCTGGGTTCGGCAAAGCATGGCCTAAGCGCAAAGCCAATTGATCCAAGGTTTGAGCTTCTCGCTCTACACGCTGGCTCACTCTTTGCAACAACGCTTGCATGATGGCATCAAGCTCTTGCAACATTTGATCGCGGCGTGGTGCCGCCAACTCTGCCGCGCCCGTCGGGGTCGGCGCTCGCAAGTCAGCAACAAAGTCAGCAATCGTGACATCGGTTTCATGACCAACACCACTGACAATTGGAATAGGTGATTGCGCAATCGCATACGCCAACTTCTCATCATTAAATGCCCAGAGGTCCTCAATACTGCCGCCACCCCTCACCATCAAAATGACATCAACCGCATTTTCTTGTTCAGCCGCTTTGAGTGCGGCAATAATCCCCGCGGGGGCATCTGGCCCCTGCACCAACGTTGGATAAATCACAATCGGAATATGTGGCGCTCTTCTAGCTAGGGTACTTAAGACATCTTTTAAAGCGGCCGCCTGTGGCGAAGTCACGATACCAATGGCTCTTGGATGACTTGGAATGGGGCGCTTGTTCTCAGCATCAAATAGACCCTCTTTGGCCAATTTAGCTTTCAGCTTGAGGAAGGCTTCATACAAACCGCCCATTCCAGCGCGACGCATGCTTTGCACTGTGAGTTGGATATCTCCACGCGGGACATAAAACCCCAGATTGGCAGCCACCTCCACTAAATCCCCAGACTGGGGCATAAAACCTACCTGCCCATTGCGACCTCGGAACATCACGCACCGAATCTGCCCCTCCTCGTCTTTGAGTGAAAAGTACCAGTGCCCACTGTCATATGCCTTGAAATTGGAAATCTCCCCGCTCACCCATACAGTATCGAAGCGCTCCTCCAAAGAGCTCGCAATGGCGCGGTTTAGATCGCCAACACTCAGAATTTCCCTTGATATTTCCGACATTTTTTCTCTTTTTCTACAGAACCATCAGGCTTGGAGGGCAATAAATATCCACAGAAGCCAATTTGCATTGGGGCTAAGTACTATAAGTAAGTAATTACTGACCCGAATCGTCTCATAAATCCAACAGATAATCTCTATCTTATTGATTTATATCATAAATTATTACGCCCAATTTTGAGTAAATTCCCCCAAAATAAGGCGCTCTCACGATCAATCAAGGACTTACAAGCCATTTCCTAGAAAGTTTTGCACAGAGTTATCCACAGGCTGACTTTCAGAAAACGGGTTTTTAATTCAGCTAAAGTACTGAGCTTATGTACTCAATCTTACTGTCTGCCGGCTGGCCTATCTGGCCACTCCTCATCATCTCCATTATTGGCCTAGCCATCATGCTCGAGCGAGCCTGGTATTTGCGCCAAATTCATATTTTTCCCAAAGACAGCCTGGAAACCGTCTTTGGGTTGGCAAACACCCTTGCCCAGCAAAAAAGCGTGACTGAAGCAGAAATCACGACTGTTAGCCAGCTTACTCCGGTAGGGTCGCTCTTTGCCTGCATCCTGCGCGAGAAGACCGCTGGCAGCTCTGCAGATGACGCCTTAGAAGAATTACAAGCTAGCGCGCAAGCTACTTGTTTAAAGCTTGATCGCTATCTTGGCGCATTGGCGACGATTGCTACTGTGGCACCCCTGCTTGGCCTCTTTGGCACTGTGGTGGGCATGATTGAGATCTTTGGCAGCCAAGGCGCCATTAGTGGTGGCGCCGGCAGCCCACAACAGCTAGCCCATGGCATTTCTGTAGCGCTCTACAACACCGCATTTGGATTACTGATTGCCATTCCAGCATTAGCTGCATGGCGTGGCTTACGTGCGATGGCTAATCAACGTCAACATGAGTGTGAAGAATTTACTCGTCAGCTGTTTAAGAAGTTGTACCCCAACTCCGCCACTTCAAAATGAGTTGGCTCAACAATGGTCTTGGCCGTCAGAATCATCAGAGTCGATTTTCGCTGGGCGTGAAATCCACTCCGGTAGAGCCGGAGATCAATCTCATTCCTTTTATTGATGTGCTCTTGGTAGTACTCATCTTCTTGATGATCTCCACTACCTTTACGCGCTATCAAGAACTAGCAATCACCCTTCCAACTGCCAATGGTGCAGCCAGCCAAACTGAAGTCAAGCAAATTCATATTGCGGTAAGTCGCGATGGACGCTTTGCAGTCAATGGGAAAGTCACTGACCGCAGTCAACTCAGCAATGCACTGAACCTGTTAAATCAGAACAGCGCGAATAAAGAGAACAACATTCAAGTCAATATCGATGCGGATGCGAGAGCACCCCATCAAGCAGTCATGAGCGCCCTAGAAGCTGCTCGCGATGCCAATCTATCCAATATTGTTTTCAGCAGTCAGACAAAGAAGTAAAAAGCATTTAAATTACTTTTAATGCCAGCTACTAAATCTACCACTCGCTTCAAGAAAGCGCCCAAGTTTTGGGAGAGACGTGGTCCTACCAGCCTACTGCTATGGCCGCTATCTTGGGCCTATGGCTTAGTTAATCGCATCCTTGATCTCATGAATGATCTCGGAATTAGCGGAAGAAAACCACAATCAGTTCCTGTGATTATTGTGGGCAATATCCGCGTAGGCGGCACAGGCAAAACACCCATTGTGATTGCTTTAGCTGAACGCTTATCTCGCATGGGATGGAAGCCTGCAATTATTAGCAGAGGTTATGGCGCAGGAACATTGAGCGCGCCCACTCCAGTGCAGAGTGATTCTGATCCTACGGTAGTGGGTGATGAACCAGTGCTCATTGCTAAACGTACGAAAAATCAATTTCCGATTTGGGTCTATCCAAAACGGGTTGAGAGTATTCGCGCGCTCCTCAAACAAGATCCTTCAATCAACGTCATCATCAGTGATGATGGTCTGCAGCATCGCAGCCTTGCTCGTTGGCCCGCGCGTGAAGGTGGGCGTGATATTGAATTCGTGGTGCGAGATGCTCGCGGTGAAGGCAACGGCTTCTTATTGCCAGCTGGCCCACTACGTGAGCCTGCGACACGCGAACGCGATGCAACTCTCATGACTGGGGTTGGCAGTTCAGCCAAGGCGGTAGATGAGTATTTCTTAGGAAGACGCGCATTTACCTTAGGCGCGCAATTAGGAATACCTTATCAACTCGTCAATCCTAGTAACACTCAGTCACTAGCTGCAATCGCTGACACCTACCTCCCCAACAAAATCACTGCCATTGCAGCGATTGGTAATCCTCAACGCTTTTTCGATGATTTGCTCAAACAAGGTATTGCCGCTAAATCGATTGGCTTACCCGATCACAGTACCTTCACTCCAGAGTTTTTCAACGCCATCAATTCGGAATGCATTCTGATTACGGAGAAGGATGCCGTAAAATGCTCCTCAACACAGGATGAGCGTATCTGGGTGGTACCAATGACTTTAGATCTACCGAATGCTTTAGCCGACTGGTTGCAATCGATTTTGCAAAGACCCGATCCCAATCAATACACCTTATAAACAATAAAGATTAGACATGGACAAGCGCTTACTCGATATTTTGGTTTGCCCTTTATGCAAAAGCACTTTGTATTTAGATAGCGAGAAACATGAGCTTATTTGCAAAGCGGATCGCTTAGCTTATCCAATCCGCAATGACATCCCGGTCATGTTGGTGGAAGAAGCACGCAGCTTGACCGCTGATGAATGTCAATAATTCATCTTCGTCCATGAGCCCCAAGCCCCCTGAATTTCTGGTAGTTATTCCAGCAAGACTGGGCTCCACGCGTTTGCCGCGCAAGCCGCTAGCCGATATTGGCGGCAAACCCATGGTGATCCGTGTTGCTGAACGTGCCCAGCAATCTTTAGCGCAAAGCGTTGTAGTCGCAACAGACTCTCCTGAAATACAAGCAGCCTGTGATGAGCACCGTATTGAGTGCCTGCTAACCAGCCCAGATCATCCAACAGGAACCGATCGCATTGCAGAAGTTGCACAATTGCTAAAGCTGCCAGCAAATACTCTGGTTGTGAATGTGCAGGGCGATGAGCCCCTCATTCCTCCAGAACTCATTAACCAGGTTGCCCAGTCTCTAGCTGATCACCCCGCTTGCGCCATCTCAACCGTAGCGGTACCTATTACGGATGAGGCTGAAATCACTAATCCCAATGTCGTTAAGGTGGTTCTCAACCGCTCTGGCGAGGCCCTGTACTTCTCCAGAGCGAGCATTCCGTTTGTGCGCGATCCAAGTACTGAGCAATCCGTGACGCATTTACGCCATTTAGGGATCTACGCCTATCGGGCTGACTTTTTGCAGGCGTACAGCCGGCTTGAGCCAGCTCCACCTGAGCAGGCAGAAGCGCTAGAGCAGCTTCGCGCCCTCTGGAATGGCTACCGCATTGCCGTGCATACCGCCACTGAAGCCCCGCCAGCTGGGGTGGATACGGCCGAAGACCTGGAGCGAGTCCGCCGCATCTTGGGCGCCTGACCCATAATCCAGCGCCTTAAGGGTTCTCGGGGATAATCCTAGGAATTGGTAACAAAGGAACCCGAAAAAATACGGGACAATGAAGGTCTTCTAAGGGGAAAACAATGCGGTTGATTCTGCTCGGTGCACCAGGTGCTGGCAAAGGAACTCAAGCTCAGTTCATTTGCGAAAAATTTGCAATTCCACAAATCTCAACAGGCGACATGTTGCGCGCTGCTGTAAAAGCGGGAACTGAACTCGGCATTGCCGCTAAAAAGATTATGGATGCAGGTGGCCTTGTATCTGATGACATCATCATCGGCTTGGTCAAAGATCGCCTCACTCAGCCTGATTGCAGCAAAGGCTATTTATTTGATGGCTTCCCAAGAACCATTCCTCAAGCACAAGCGATGAAAGATGCTGGCGTGCCAATCGATTACGTTCTCGAAATCGATGTGCCATTTGATGCCATCATTGATCGCATGAGCGGTCGTCGTGTACATCCGGCCTCAGGTCGCACCTATCATGTCACCTTCAACCCACCCAAAGTGGAAGGTAAAGATGATGTCACTGGTGAAGCTTTGATTCAGCGTGATGACGACAAAGAAGAAACGGTTCGCAAGCGTTTACAGGTATATAACGACCAGACACGTCCACTGGTTGAGTACTACTCGACTTGGGCTACGCAAAGCAGCCCTGCCGACAAGGTGAAGGCGCCAGCCTATCGCAAAGTCAGCGGTACGGGTAGCGTTGAAGATATCACTGCTTCAATCTTTGCAGAGCTTAAATAACTCCTACTATTACCATTTAAAAAAGGGGCTGCACTTGCAGCCCCTTTTTCTTTGTCAGGAAAGGGGTATTATTTAACTAGCGTACTTAGTGGTATAGTTTTTGATGACCAAAAAACGTGCCTTCAAGACAAAAAATTTTGCTAAGTGGATGAGAAAAACCGAGCTGAAAGATCAAGATCCACTCTTCGCAATTGCTGAGATGGAGGCCGGCCTCATTAATGCAGATCTTGGCGGAAACGTATTTAAGAAAAGAATTGCTTTACCGGGCATGAGCAAAAGAGCTGGCGCCAGAACATTGGTGGCGGGAAAGTTATCTAGAAAATGGTTTTTTCTGTTTGGTTTTGCAAAGAATGAAAAAGGCAATATTGACGATGATGAGTTGATTCATTTAAAGGCGCAGCAAGTAGGCTGCTATGCCTGACTGATCAAGATATCGAAGAAGTAATCCTGACCGGAGAGCTAACAAATAATGTTAAATAAAACAAAAAGTCGAATTATTGAAGAGATGACAGATACCGTGAGAGGTCTTCACAAAGCCGGTGTCATTACCAAGAAAAGCATGGAGGAGTTTGAGGCTTTAAGACATTTAGAGGTAAAACCGATGACTGCCAAGCGAATCAAGCAGCTACGAAGCAAAACCTACTTGAGTCAGGCTGTTTTCGCATTGGCCATGAACACCAGCCTATCGACCATTCAAAAATGGGAGGCTGGCGATAAAAAACCGAGCGGGACGTCTTTAAAACTTTTATCTTTAATTGAACGAAAAGGGTTGGAAGTTATTTTGTAAGGTTATGAAAAAACATAACCTTACCTAGAATTCCTAAACCTTTGGTAGCGGTTAAGCAAAAACCATTGCCAATGGATCTATTTCAACTCCTTGAGCGCACTCTCAAAGGATTCAATATCAGCGAAGCTTCGATAGACTGAAGCAAAGCGAATGTAGGCTACCTTATCTAAGCGCTTGAGCTCACGCATCACAAGCTCACCAACGCGTTCACTCGGGATTTCTTTCTCGCCTAAGCTGAGTAGCTTCTCTTCAATGCGGGCGATGGATTCATCAACAGAGTCAGAAGATACGGGGCGCTTGCGTAAGGCCAGCTTTACCGAGCTTACTAGCTTGTCATGACTGTATTCAACGCGGCTACCGTTCTTTTTAACAATCGCCGGTAGAACTAGTTCTACACGCTCGTAGGTCGTAAAGCGCTTGTCACATTTGGCGCAACGGCGGCGGCGGCGAATGGTATCGCCCTCGTCCGATACCCTGGTATCGAGTACCTGGGTATCGTCGTTATGGCAAAAGGGGCAGCGCAATGCAGCTCTTCTTTACGTTTAAGTTTCGTTAATTGCTTGCTTAGCCGTAGACCGGAAAACGCTTTGTCAACTCTGCAACTTGAGCGCGCACCTTAGCGATATTGTCAGCATCATTTGGATTGTCCAAAACATCCGCAATGAAATGACCGACTTGACGTGCTTCAGCTTCTTTAAAGCCACGCGTTGTCATCGCTGGTGAACCCAAACGAATACCGCTAGTCACCATTGGTTTTTCTGGATCATTTGGAATGCCATTTTTGTTGCAAGTAATGTGTGCTTCACCCAATACACGCTCAGCTTCTTTGCCAGTCATTTTCTTGGCGCGCAAGTCCACCAACATCACGTGAGAGTCTGTACCACCAGACACAATGCGCAGACCACGCTCAATCAATGTTTCAGCCAAGGCTTTTGCATTGGCAACTACTTGCTTTTGATAGTCCTTGAAGCTTGCTTCTTGCGCTTCTTTGAATGCCACGGCCTTAGCAGCGATCACATGCATCAAAGGACCTCCTTGCAAGCCTGGGAATACCGCAGAGTTAATGGCTTTCTCGTGCTCAGCCTTCATCAAGATGATGCCGCCACGTGGGCCGCGCAAACTCTTGTGGGTAGTAGAGGTAACAATGTCAGCATGTGGCACTGGGTTTGGATACACACCAGCGGCAACCAAGCCAGCATAGTGAGCCATATCCACCATGAAAATCGCGCCCACCTCTTTGGCTAATTTGCCGATGCGCTCGAAATCGATCTTTTTGGAATAAGCAGATGCGCCAGCAATGATCAATTTTGGTTTGTGCTCGCGAGCCAAACGCTCCATTTGCTCGTAGTCAATCTCTTCGTTCTTATCCAAGCCATAGGCGATTGGGTTAAACCACTTACCGCTCATGTTCAATGCCATACCGTGAGTCAAGTGACCACCTTCGGCCAAGCTCATACCCATAAAGGTATCGCCAGGCTTCAAGAAGGCCAAGAAAACTGCCTGGTTGGCGGACGCGCCGCAATGCGGTTGTACGTTTGCCGCTTCAGCACCAAAGAGGGCTTTTACACGGTCAATCGCCAATTGCTCAGCAACGTCCACAAATTCACAACCACCGTAATAACGCTTACCTGGATAGCCTTCAGCGTACTTATTGGTCAGCTGGGAGCCTTGGGCCGCCATGACAGCTGGAGAGGTGTAGTTCTCAGAAGCGATCAGCTCAATATGGTCCTCCTGACGCTGATTCTCATTCTGAATCGCTGCCCACAATTCTGGGTCGGTTTTGGCTAAGGTGTTTTGGCGGTCGAACATGGTGATAATCCTGATCAAGTTGTATTGCTGAGTGAATTAACTTAGTAAAATCAACCTACATCATACAAAATCCACCATGACACCTACACAAGACCTCTCATTCCTCTCTCTAGTCCTTAATGCCAGCCTATTAGTCCAGTTAGTAATGTTGTTATTACTGGGAATGTCTGTAGCTTCATGGACCATCATTTTTAAGAAAACCGCCATTCTGCGGGGGGTAAGACGCGATACCGAGCGTTTTGAGCGTGACTTTTGGTCTGGTGGAGACTTGGGGGTGCTGTTGGATGCCGCCCAACGCAATACCCGCAGCGATGCCGTTTTGGAGCATATCTTCGAAGCAGGCATGCAAGAGTTCATGAAAGTCCGTGAAATCGATGCCGCCCGCCGCGCCATGAAAGCCACCTACCAGCGGGAAATGGATGCCTTAGAGGCTAATCTCCCATTCTTGGCTTCAGTAGGCTCTGTATCCCCGTATATCGGCCTGTTTGGCACAGTATGGGGAATCATGCACTCCTTCCGCGGTCTGGCAAACGTACAGAACGCCACCTTATCTGCTGTAGCCCCTGGTATTGCCGAGGCCCTGATCGCCACCGCTATCGGCCTGTTTGCTGCGATCCCCGCAGTGGTGGCTTACAACCGCGCGGCCACCGATGTGGATCGCCTCTCTATTCGCTTTGAAACTTTTATTGAAGAGTTCACCAATATCTTGCAACGTCAAACTGCAGGCAAATAAGTATGGCTGGCTCACTCAGAAAATCCTCTAAGCGTCGGGCAATGGCCGACATCAATGTGGTGCCCTACATTGACGTGATGCTGGTATTGCTCGTCATCTTCATGGTGACTGCGCCAATGGTTAACCCTGGCGTCGTCAATTTGCCTACTGTCGGCGGCGCAAAAGTGCAATCTTTGCCACCCGTCTTTTTAACCATCGACGCCAATGAGAATGTCATTGTTCGCAAAGATGGTGATCCGGTTCAGACTTTGAATAAATTTGAACTTGGTGCCTTTGCTAGATCGCAAGCAGAAAAATCTGCTGAGCAACCCGTTGTGCTTGCCGCTGATAAATCCATCAAATATGAAGTAGTGATGGAGGTGATGTCAAAGCTCAAAGAAAACGGTGTGAAGCGTGTTGGCCTCGCAGTAAAGAGTCAGTAAGGCTCTTTGTCTTTCATACATGAATAGCGCGCACACTTTTCGCCCCAACTTCTCACGAGGTCGTCTAACTAAAAATGAAAGTACAAAACGTGCTTTTAGTTTTTCGCTTGCCGCGCATTTGGGTTTACTCGCTTTTCTGATGATTGGTATTAGCTGGAATAACTCCACGCCTTCCGGAGTAGAGGTTGAGCTGTGGGATGCTAGTCAGCAAGTCGAGGCGCCCGTTGAGCCAGAAGTCAAAACGGAAATGAAAGAAGAAGCGGCTGACATCGCCATCAAGAAAAAGAAGGTCGAAAAAGAGCCTCCTAAAAAAGAAGTGGTGAAAGAAATACCCAAGCCAGTTAAGCCAACTCCGCCCAAGGAGAAGGAAAAAGAGAAACCTAAAAAGACTGAGCCAGCTAAGAAGGTGGAGTCTCCTAAGGCAGCCACTCCTGCGGATACCAAAGCCAATGCCGCTGCTGAAAAAGTGCGTGCCGATCAATTGGCACGCTTACGCGCAGCCGCCGGTGCTGAAGGTGGTAGCGGTGGCACCAGTGGTAGTGGCGTTGGCGGTGGCGGCAATGCGCCCCCCGGTTGGACAGATAAAGTGGTGAAGAAAGTAAAACCACTCATTGTGTTTAACCCAGAGTCCATTAGCGGTAATCCTGCGGCAGTCGTTAAAGTCAATCTTGCGCCCGATGGGGCTATCTTGAGCACTGATCTAGTGAGCTCTAGCGGCAATACCGGCTGGGATCGCGCGGTATTACTCGCACTTACCCGGGCAGAGAGTCTGCCAAAAGACGACAATGGCAAAATTCCTCAAAGAGAAGTTAAGCTGACCTTTAAACCCAAGGACTAAAGCATGTTGCAAGTAGCTAAGAAATATATGTCGTTCGTTATAGCGGTATTGACAGTGATGCTGTCGATGACCGGTCTAAGCTCACCAGCACTGGCACAAATGAATATTGAAATCACTGGTGTCGGACAGTCGCTCTATCCCATCGCCGTGATGCGCTTTAAAGATGAAAACAAGCTACCGACCAGCGTTACTGAAATCATTCGTCAAGACTTAGCGCGCAGTGGTTACTTTAAAAATACTGAAAACGGTAATGCGAGCGAGAGTGACGAAGGCACACCAAACTATAAGTCTTGGGCTGCGCGTGGTGCAGATGCTTTAGTCGTTGGCTCAGTAGTACAAACTGGCGCATCGCAGTTTGAGATTCGTTACAAGTTATTTGATGTACGCAAGTCTCTGAGTTTAGGCGGCCTCAACCTCAACTCCAGCGCGGATAATTTGCGTGCTGTAGCCCACAAAATTGCTGATGACATTATTTATAAATTACTAGGTGAGCGCGGAATCTTCTCGACACGCCTTTCTTATGTCATTAAAGAAGGCAAGCGGTATCGCTTAGTCATCTCCGATGCGGATGGTCAAAACATCCGCAATGCCATGAACAGTGGTGAGCCAATCATCTCTCCATCATGGTCACCGGATGGCAAGAAAGTGGCTTACGTTTCGTTTGAAGACCGCAAGCCTGTCATCTATGTCCATGAGTTGGCCACTGGCCGTCGTATTTCCCTCTCAAATCAAAAGGGGAACAACAGCGCGCCTGCATGGTCACCGGATGGCAAGAAACTCGCGGTATCTCTTTCTAAAGACGGCAATACCCAGATCTACGGCATTAATGCTGACGGCACTGGCTTACACCGCCTGACCCGTGGTTACACCATCGATACCGAGCCGCAATATTCACCGGATGGTCGCTATATCTATTTCACGAGCGATCGTGGTGGCAATCCTCAGATCTATCGCATGAGTGCTGAAGGTGAGCAAGCTGAAGGCGCTAAACGCATTACCTATAAACAAGGTTTTGTGACATCCCCGCGCATCTCGCCAGATGGCAAGTACTTAGCCTATATCGCCAATATTGGTGGGGCATTCCGCCTGTATATCCTCAACCTGGCAACGGGTGACTCACAAGCACTCACCGACGGTACGAGTGATGAGTCCCCTTCCTTTGCCGCCAACGGCCGTTATGTTCTCTATTCCACGAAAGTGGGTGGCAAACGGGTCTTAGCGGCAGTCTCCGTAGATGGCAACTCCAAACAGGTATTAAGCATCCCAGGATCCGATGTTCGTCAGCCATCTTGGGGTCCATTTATGGACTAAGAAATCACCAAAACTGTCATTCAGTAAATTACTGACGGATTCCGGCTAAATAGCCAATATTGCGTTCTTAGAGGCATAATATTGGCTATTAGCTTATTTAGTTACTTCGTTTGTAGGAAAAAGGACAGATCATGAAGATTTCTATCGCACGCCGTGCCGCGACACTCACGCTCGTTGGTGTAACAGCATTATTTTTGGCAGCTTGCTCAAGCGTCAAACTAGATGATGTTGATGGCGCCAATGGTAGCAACGGTAACTATGGCTCACAGCCATGGAATGATCCAAGCAGCCCACTCTTCCAACGTAGCGTGTATTTTGATTTCAATGAATACACTGTTCAAACTAAATACCAAAAACAACTTTCTGCGCATGCCAGCTTTTTGAAAGCCAATCCAAAGCAAAAGATCATCATCCAAGGCAATACCGATGATCGTGGCACAGCTGAGTACAATTTGGCATTGGGTCAACGTCGTTCAGATGCAGTACGCAAATCGCTCAACTTAATGGGTGTTTCTGATGACCAAATGGAGGCGGTGAGTTTTGGTAAAGAGAAACCAAAAGCAGATGGTGATAACGAAGCCGCTTGGGCCGAGAATCGCCGTGCTGACATTGTTTACATCACGAACTAAGATTCATGCGTAAGCTCAATCACTCTTTTAAACAAACGCTCTTACGAGCGTTTTGTTTAAGTGCTGCCACTCTTTGTTTATCTAGCAATGCATGGGCACTCTTTGCCGATGATGATGCGCGTAAGGCCATTTTGGATTTACGTAAGTCGCTCGCCACTACTCAAATGGATTTACAAAACCAGATTGAGAAACTCAAGGCTGATAATGCAGAGTTACGTGGCAAGGTAGAAAGTCTGGAGAAGCAAGGCGAAGACATCAGCACTAGCCAAAAGACTTACTACCAAGATCTCGATACTCGCTTGGGTAATTTTGAGCCTCGCACTGCCACAGTTGAAGGCGTCAGTGGCACAGTACAGCCTGGCGAGAAAAAAGCGTATGACGACGCTTTAAAAGCGTTTCAGACGGGTAATCTGAAGAAGGCCGATGAAGGCTTCTCAGCTTTTGTTAATCGCTATCCCAAGAGCCCTTATGTACCGCTTGCGCTCTTTTGGAGCGGCAATAGTAAATACGCCAATAAAGATTACACCGGCGCTATCACTCAATTACAAAGCCTCATTAAGCGCTATCCAAATCATCCACGCATTCCGTCGGCCATGTTGACACTCGGTAATGCGCAATTGGAAAGCGGCAATAAAGCAGCGGCCAAGAAAACATTTGGCGAGATCATCAGCAAATATCCAGACACCGAGTCAGCAAAAGACGCACAGCAACTGATCGCTGCAACGAAGTAAGCCAATTAACAAAGAGACGTCTTCACCATGTCATCGTTGTCTGCCGCCTTTCAGAATATTGCTCCACGTAAACCCAATGCTCCTGCAGTCATTCTGTTTTCCGGTGGTTTAGATTCCAGCACGATCCTCGCCCTAGCGAAGGATTTAGGCTACGCTCCTTACGTCTTGTCAGTCGGCTATGGACAACGTCACTCCTCAGAGTTGGCGGCAGCCAAACATATTGCCAAGAAAATGGGCGTCGTTCGCCATGAGGTAGTGAACTTAGATCTCACGCGTTTTGGTGGCTCCGCCTTAACAGACTCCAGCATTGATGTACCTATTACTCCGGGCAAGGATCAAGAAATTCCCGTTACCTATGTACCTGCCCGTAATACCATCTTGCTTTCACTAGCATTAGGCTGGGCAGAGTCACTGGGTGGACTAGATATCTTTTACGGCGCCAATGCGGTGGATTACTCTGGCTATCCAGATTGCCGCCCAGAATACGTTGCCTCATTCGAGGCTATGGCCAACCTAGCCACCAAGGCTGGCGTAGAAGCTATCAATGATGAAAATCGCTTTCGGGTACACGCGCCCATCATCAGCATGAGTAAAGCGGAAATCATTCAACTTGGCACTACGCTAGGGGTAGATTATTCACAAACTGTTTCCTGCTACCAGGCTAATGATTTGGGTGAAGCCTGCGGTGAATGCGAGTCCTGTCGCCTAAGGCATGCAGGCTTTAAACAGGCCAATCTGAGCGATCCGACGCGCTATCAAACATCGTCTAATTAAAAATTACGCGCCCTGCTGAATCAAACTTTCAGCGGGAATTCCCAGCATGGTATGTAAATTCCAAATCATCTTTAATGTCAGCGGTCTTTTACGATTCAGTATTTCGTACACCCGATTTAATCCGCCAATCATAGGTTGAAGGTCTTTTGGCTTTAACCCAGCTTGCTCCACTCTAAATTTAATAGCCTCGATTGGATCAGGCAGGGAGATTAGGTAGTGCTTTGCTTCATAAACCTCCACCAGCATTAGAAGAACCTCGAATCTATCCGCCTTTTTGCTACCGGGAGCTGGCTCCTTGTCAATCAACTGAGAAATCTCTGCTAACGCAGATTTATATTCCGCATCATTTCGAATCGGTTTCAGTTCCTTCATATGACCTCCATCTCAATTGTCTTGGCATTAACCTTGTCATACTCTGCGTGAGTCCCAATGAACTTAATGTAGAGAGCACCAAAGCGATAGGCTATTGCAACAATTAAGCGATATTTATTTCCTTTGATATTAAAAACCACTCGGTTATTAGCAATGAAACTTGCATTTCTATACTGACTCTTAATATCTTGGGGTGATTGCCAATCAGCCTTCACTGCCTCGTCGTACCAAGATTTCAAGGGTTGCTCGGCCTCTTGATGTAACTTCCAAAATTGGGACTATTGGTAGTAAGGGCTTAAAACCTGCCAGACTATACGGTTTCCGCAGCAATCGCGACTCTTATAATTTGGATATGCCCAAAAAATCCGCAGTTAAAAAGATTCCGGTATACAAGCTAAACCAAGACTTCGATGGCGTCTTTGGTCTTGTGAAGTTGCAACCGATTGGTCTCACAAAAAATGGCAGAATTAGAGCTTATCTAATACCCTCAAGCACCTACGAGGCCTTAATTAAAGTTTCAACAATTAATCGTCAAACGGTAGATTTGCTTAACATCCGCGCTACATAACGCGCGATCAAATCAATCTCTAGATTGGCAGCATCGCCTTGTTTTAACTTCCCTAATGTGGTGTTCTCAAGCGTGTGGGGGATGATATTGATATCGACCAAGCAAGCATCTTGAGTATCTTGCGTTTGATTGACTGTCAGTGAAACACCATTCACGACAATTGATCCTTTGTAAGCTAAGAATGGCGCGAGTTCTTTGGGTGCCTCAATTTGTAGCAACCATGAACCATAAGCATCTTGAGCCACAGCCGCAAACTGCGTCACCTTACCTACCCCATCAACGTGCCCACTCACTAAGTGACCACCTAGACGATCATTCAGGCGTAGTGCCTTTTCTAGATTTACAGGACCCACTTTATCGAGGCCTACTGTCTTATTCAAAGACTCACGAGAAATGTCCAAGGCAAAGCTATTCTCAGTCAATTGGGTGGCAGTCATGCATGCACCTTGAATTGCAATGCTGTCGCCGAGAGCCACATCATCGAGATACCCTGCGGGCACTTCTATCAACAGATGCAAGCCATCGCCCTTTGCTTGAGCGCTTTTGATATTGCCAACGGCAGTGATGATTCCAGTAAACATAGTAGGATTTTAAGTTGTAATGCTTTTAATAAAAATTAAGCCTTCATGAGGCGCAAACGGATATCGGGGCCAAACATATCTTGATCAATCACTTGCCAATCTTGACGTTGATCCAATACCCCTAAAGGAGAAATGTTTGCCATGCCAATACCCTCACCCATAAAGAAAGGGGCGTAATAGAGTAGCAACTCATCAACACAATCTTCGCGAAGCAAAGAACCATTTAATTTAAACCCTGCTTCCACATGGATTTCATTCATATGACGCTCTTGTGCGAGATATTGGAATAGTTTTGGTAAATCCACTTTGCCGTGAGCATTGGCCATAGCAATCACCTCGACACCGAGAGCCTCAAAGGCTGCAGCTTTTTCTTTCGCGACTGGGGAATCGAGTGATGCGCAAACCAGAATGACTCTAGATTGATCAGCTTGATGAAGCACCTTGGCGTTTAGCGGTGTTTCCAATTTGGAATCCACAATCACTTTCCATGGCTGACGTTCTGTCTTTACTTCCCTCACATTGAGCGTTGGATCATCTTCTTTGACTGTCCCCACACCAGTCAAAATGGCGCAGGCTTGAGCGCGCCAGTGATGACCATCCGCTCTTGCAAGTGGCCCCGTAATCCACTGACTTTGGCCGTTAGGGAGTGCAGTCTTGCCATCTAAGCTAGTAGCGATCTTCATTCGCACCCAAGGCAAACCTCGCGTCATCCGAGAAATAAATCCCCGATTAAGCGCTTTAGCCTCGGCTTCCAATAAGCCACAGCGCACCTCTGTTCCGGCGGCCTTTAAACGCTCTAAGCCCTTACCACCCACCAAAGGGTTTGGGTCAGACATGGCAGCAATGACCATAGCCGGCTTGGCAGCAATCAAAGCATCAACACAGGGCGGGGTTCTGCCGGTATGGTTGCAAGGCTCTAAGGTGACATAGACCGTCGCTCCAGTGGGATCCAAGCCCTTTGCTCTCACATCAGCCAAGGCCTGCACTTCCGCATGAGGACCGCCCACTCTTTGGGTATAGCCTCGACCAATCACCTGCCCATCCTTGGCGATGACGCAACCCACCCGAGGATTGGGATTGGATAAATAGAGGGCTTTTTGAGCTTCGGCCAAGGCCTCACTCATCAATTGATGATCAACAGCGGTATACATGGGTCTATTAAAACCGATTAACGAGAAATATTATTTAAATGTGGCAAATATTCATGTATCAAAGCCTTAATGATTTTGGCCTGTAGAAAATCTTTTCCAGACTTATTAGGATCCCTTCCCGGTTGCTTAGATAATTCAAGCTTAATGCGGGCAAAGTCGGCAGGATGAATGGTGCGCATTAAGGCCATCTCTCCAGAGCTTGAAACAATCATCTGCTTAAAATATCGTGAAGAAATTAGCTTTTCTCCCATTGAAACCTGCATTGCCCACAGATCACCCTCATCCTCACTCATTCTGAGAGGGTGGGGATCTATTTCCAATGCTGGGCGACGAATAATATCGATCTCAAAGCCATCATTATTGCGTGCCGTATAAAGTCGATCCGATACAAGCTCAAAGCTTGAATCGACCTTGCGAATCAAACCCAATAAGGAATATCCTTCGCTTTTAATGGTGGAAAAAAATGCCAAACGCTTTCGCGTATCAAATAGAAGGTCTACATCTCGCGTCGCCATGGCTCCTTCAGAAACCCTAACACCCCCTGCAGCTTCATATGCATATATAGCGTGCGTCCCAACAACTAAAAAATGCTCAGCAACACCAGCCTTCTCCAGAACATTCAAAAGCTCCACCAATAAATTCGGCACTCGCCCAACACGTTGAGCTCGATTTAAGCGTTGCTGAAGTTTTAATTGTCCCTTAAGTCCACTTACTCGCGCTTCTAAGCTACGCTTACGAGCCATAAAATTATCGTAAATACTTTGGGTTTCCGGAGAAAATCGACCAATAGTTCTTTGTGCGCTTGAGGCGGATGTCCGAATGAGATACTTCACTCCTCGTAGCTCTCGCCAAATCATCGATCCTCGTACTTCAGCAGCACTTGCAACAGCCTCTCTTAGCGCTAAAAATACCGTCTCCGCATCGATATATTGACGACTCTGGCTCTCAGAAATTTTCAGAAAATATTCGGGTGAAGACATGTTCAATGTATTTATTAAAAGTATAATTTTACATTGAACATTCTTTAAAAACAATGTATTAGACTTGATGAAAATAGGGATTCTCCTATTTACAGACCTTAGTATCCCGCTGGGGATCACAAATACGCCAGCGGCCACCACTACCCAGAATCAGTTGGCGCTCAAGGCTGGAGTCTTGTTCATGACCCAGTATGAGGCGATTAGCCACAAAACCTCCCTGCCCAGTTTTAGCGGCGCCTGCCGCATTAAACAAAATCCCCCGCTTCGAGCTGTGGGGATCTATAAATTGCTTACCCCCACCCTTAAAGTAGATGGGTGCAATATCGCCCTGAGAAAACCAGTACCGCTCGACACAGGTTGCTGATGCCCGCTTGTCTGTACAGGCATTTTTCACCACCCACCCCTCATCCCACAAATTGCCAGTGATAGGGGCAATCTGAATCGGAATGCCAAGCGTTAAAGCTTGTCCTCGAGCAAATTGCGCATGGGTAATAAAGCGACGGGCAATAGTGTCGATTTCTCGAGTGGTCATGTGATGTTGGAGTGCTGGCATCGACATCACCGCCATGATGGCAACTAATAGCACTACAGCCATTAATTCGAGCAAACTGCCGCCGCGCTCATTTCCTAAACGCTTCACTTCTTTTTGATTCTGTTTTTCATTCATGCCATTCATTTAAATTCTTGGCGCCAATTTAAGCGGGTCACTTGTTTAGTTTTTTCATCCAATGAAACCAAGATTTCGATTGTGGGATTTTCTTTAGTAGAAATGAGCCAGAGATTTTTTCCGGCCGACTGAATATGACAAGCGATATTGATTGCGGCAATATTTTCTAAATGTTGCTCGCACTCTAAAAGCGCTTTTTCTGCAGCAATAAATTTCTTTCCAGAATCAGTAGCAGTATTCAGGGCAACTAGCTCAAGCGCAACAGAGCGCTCCAAAATATTGACCAAGGAGGCAAGTAGCATGAGTAGCGATAAGACCCAAGCAATAATCATCAGAAGTTTCTTGTAGAGAAGGTACGTTCAAATGCGCGTTGAATCCTTGCGCCATCAGTCATTTCTAACCTCACCCTGAATGTCTGCGCACCCTTAGCAGATAGGCCCGTGGCCTGGTAGCCAGCCTGTGTCGGCTCAATCGATAAATGGTCAATGCCATTCATTAAGGTGGTGTTTTGTATGCGACCTTGACGATCCAGTGATTGACAAATCAGCGAGCCACCATTGACTCGCATACCTTTCGGAATGCTTGCTTGTCGATCCACTATGAATCCATGCTGAGCCAAATGTTGCTTAGTGCGCTCTTTACTAATGACATTGCCAATGCAATCAAAATCTACTCCTTTAGAAACTTCATGTTTCACCATGATCGAATCTGAACCACGAAATCCCACGCTCTTCTGAATTTGTATAAAGCCATGTTTTGATTGTTGTGTTTTCTGAGTTGATGGATTTGGTGAATTCTGATATCCAGCCATTCGAATAGCTCGACCGATCAACTCCAAAGCACGATCCGCTTCAAGCGCGAGTGATTGGGTTTTCTCAAGTTCAATTTGTTTGGTAATAAGCTCTCCACTATTTTTTAATAATGGTCCTACCAAGATGAGGCACAGGGCGAATCCGACGAGACATTCCAATAGACTCATTCAGAACGCCCTCTTTTGGTAAACGCACTTTTGATGCTTCAGCTTGGGCGATTTCATGTTGATCCAACTCCTTTTGTATTTGCACGCGCTTTTCTCGTACCTGCCCCATGCCAAGCACTAATTTTTGATAGGTATTTCCTAGGCTGATCCAACTAGTCGCAACCAAGGTCATAGCCACAAGAACTTCCAACAAGACAAAACCCTTGCTTTGTCCAATGGATTGAGGGGGTTTAGCTGATCCAGGTGAAATGTTGGGCATTGGCTATTTTCCTAAGCCATATCTGGAAAAAATAGGCACTGGATGGGTGCCGATCGTCAGAAAAGCTGGATATTGGCCTCAGGGTAGAGGGCGGGACCCAAAAATGCCTCCTCAGCTTAAAATAGAGGGCTATGCAAAATACTCTCGCCTCCACCGAAGAAATCGTTGCCGACATGAAAGCCGGCAAGATGGTTATCTTGGTCGATGAAGAAGATCGTGAGAACGAAGGCGATTTAGTGCTCGCCGCCGACCATGTCACACCTGAAGCCGTGAATTTCATGGCCAAACATGGTCGTGGACTCATTTGTCTCACATTGACACGCGAACGTTGCCAACAAATCAACCTACCTTTGATGGTGCGCGATAACGGCACCTCGATGGGCACCAACTTCACCGTCTCCATTGAGGCGGCCACCGGCGTTACTACCGGAATCTCGGCAGCAGACCGCGCCCACACCATCAAAACTGCTGTTGCAGCCAATGCCAAACCGAATGACCTTGTTCAACCAGGCCATATCTTTCCATTGATGGCGCAGCCAGGTGGCGTATTAATTCGCTCTGGACATACAGAGGCAGGTTGTGATTTAGCAGCTATGGCAGGCTGCTCACCGACTGCCGTGATTTGCGAAATCATGAAAGACGATGGCAGCATGGCGCGTTTGCCAGATTTGCTAAAGTTTGCAAAAGAACATCAATTAAAAATTGGCAGTATTGCCGACCTCATTCAATATCGCAGTCAACATGAAAGCATTGTGGTGCGCGAAGGTGAGCGCGAGTTTGTGACGCCCTGGGGCAAGTTCCAGGGTATCGTGTATCGCGATACTCCAAGCTCATGCATTCACTTAGCGTTAGTTCATGGCAAGCCTTCAGAGAGCGCGGAAACCTTGGTACGCGTTCACGAACCCCTTACAGCGTTGGATTTCTTGGATGCTAATGTGAGTACCCATTCTTGGCCGCTTGCACAAGCACTCCAGAAACTGGCTGCATCACCTGCTGGCGTGGCTGTTTTACTCAATGCCTCTGGTATTGCAGCTCCAGGCGATGCGGATTGGTTGGCACAGTTTCATAAACTCAACGGCACCCAGCCTGAAAATACAGGGGCAGCGCCGGCGCGCAAAACCGATTTCCGCACCTACGGCATCGGGGCGCAAATCCTCAAAGATCTTGGTGTAGGGAAGATGCGTTTGCTGGCAAACCCGAGCCCAGTGCCAAGTCTTTCTGGATATAAGCTAGAAGTAACTGGCTACACCCCTTTTGAATCTAACCAATAAGCTATTCCGAAAGTATCATGAATACATCAAATAATGAATCTGCAGTAGGCGTGTTGGCCACTGATTTAAATGGTCAAGATCTACGAGTTGGTATCGTGCAAGCGCGCTTTAATGAAGAGCATTGCGTTGCACTGACGACTGCATGCATTGAAGAACTCATCAAGTTAGGCGTATCTCAATCTGATATCAAATTAGTGACCGTGCCTGGCGCATTAGAAATTCCATTCGCACTCCAAAAGCTTTCTGAGACTGGCGAATTTGATGGTTTAGTTGCTTTGGGCGCTGTGATCCGTGGCGAGACTTATCATTTTGAATTAGTCTCTAATGAATCCGCTGCTGGCATCACCCGCATTTCCATTGAGTCTGGTTTACCAATCGCCAATGGCGTACTCACTTGCGATACCGATGAGCAAGCCCAAGTGCGCGTTCAAGTGAAAGGCGCTGATTGCGCTAAAGCTGTTGTCGAAATGGCCAACTTGGCATTAGCCCTCACACCAGACATTGATTTTGAAATCAATCCTAGCGAAGAGTAATGATTGATATGACTAAGACACCCGCAACCTCACAAGCCCCTGTGGCAAGCGCGCCAAAGCGCTCACTGACGCCACGTCGTCGCGCTCGTGAATACGCCCTACAAGGCGTATATCAAAGCCTGGTGATGCGTCGTGCAGGCAGCCTACCAAATGCTGCAGCGATCGCTAAACAGCTAGCTGAAGATCCTGGCTTTCGTCGTTGCCAGCATGATTTATTTCAAGGCATTTTTGCCGGCGTACTAGAGCGTACCGATGAACTTGAGGGCATTATTACTCCTGCGCTTGATCGCCCTATTAATGAACTCTCTCCTGTAGAGCATGCCGCTTTATTAATCGGTGTTTATGAGTTGGCTGTCGACTTATCTGTTCCATACAAGGTAGCTATCAATGAGGCCGTAGAGCTTGCCAAAACCTTTGGCGGTACCGATGGTCATAAATATGTCAATGGCGTACTAGACCTCCTAGCTCAAAAGCTCAGAAGTACGGAGATTCAGGCGGGCTAAATCAAAATAACCCCCTCAGGCAGTTCACTAAACCCCTGTGCTCCATCAGAGTCCAGGGGTTTTTCATTACCGTCATCTGAGGGATAAAATGAATTCATCAAATACATTAAGCCATTAATCATCAATAGCTAGACCGATTTTGGAGACTTTGTCATGCAAAAAATAGATATTCGCACCTTACTCAAAGACCCAAGCTTATTTAAAGAAGATGCCTTCATTAACGGCGCCTGGGTC
Organism: Polynucleobacter sp. AP-Nino-20-G2; assembly: GCF_018688235.1. Classification (NCBI taxonomy): domain Bacteria; kingdom Pseudomonadati; phylum Pseudomonadota; class Betaproteobacteria; order Burkholderiales; family Burkholderiaceae; genus Polynucleobacter; species Polynucleobacter sp. AP-Nino-20-G2. The sequence continues at coordinate 251,133 of NZ_CP061313.1, read as the reverse complement.
AAGTCTAGCAATACCTTTGCAGTGACTAATCCAGCTACGGGCGAACACATCGCTCAAGTAAGCAATCTTGAGCCAAAAGATGCAGAGTTAGCCATCGCAGCCGCAGAGAGCGCTTTCCAGAGCTGGAAAAGTAAAACTGCTAAAGAACGTGCCAGCGTCATGCGCAAATGGTTTGATCTCATTATTCAGAATACTCAAGATCTGGCGACCCTCATGACCTTAGAGCAAGGTAAGCCCTTGGTTGAGGCAACTGGTGAGGTAGCCTACGGCGCATCCTTTATTGAATGGTTTGCAGAAGAAGCAAAACGCGTGGCGGGCTCTATTCCAAGCACTACATGGAGTGATAAACGCCTGATCGTCATGAAGCAACCTATTGGTGTCTGCGTAGCGATTACTCCATGGAACTTTCCGATTGCGATGATTACTCGCAAGATTGCACCAGCCATGGCCGCAGGTTGCACTATCGTCATTAAGCCAGCCGAACTGACTCCACTATCCGCCTTGGCTCTCGCTGAGCTGGCACAGCGTGCAGGCGTTCCTGCGGGCGTCATCAACATTCTGACGGCAGATGCCGATCAATCCATTGCGATTGGCAAAACACTTTGCGCCTCACCTGTAGTTCGCCACCTATCATTTACTGGCTCTACAGAAGTGGGCCGCATTTTGATGGCGCAGTGCGCACCCACAGTGAAAAAATTAGCGCTTGAACTTGGTGGCCATGCGCCTTTCATTGTGTTTGAAGATGCGGATATCGATGCAGCCGTTTCTGGTGCAATGGCATCCAAATATCGTAACTCCGGTCAAACTTGCGTTTGCGCCAATCGCTTCTATGTACATAAGAATGTGCTCGATCAATTTGTCGAGAAGTTTGCTAAAGCCATTCAAGTCATTAAGCTGGGTAATGGCATGGAGGCCGGCGCTACCCAAGGCCCGCTGATTGAGAAAGCCGCACTAGAGAAGGTGGAGAAACATGTAGCTGATGCGCTGAGCAAAGGCGCGAAGCTAGTGAGCGGTGGTAAGCGCTCTTCACTAGGCGGCACTTTCTATGAGCCGACTATTTTGTCTAATGTCACTAATGACATGCTCATTACCTATGAAGAAACCTTTGGCCCAGTAGCCCCCATCATTGCGTTTGAAAGCGATGAGGAAGCTATCAGGCTGGCTAACAACAGCCAGTTTGGCCTAGCTTCTTACTTCTACAGCCGAGATATTGGCCGTATCTGGAAGGCGGCAGAGGCATTAGAGTACGGCATTGTGGGAGTGAACTCCGGGATCATCTCCAACGAAGTGGGTCCATTTGGAGGCATTAAACAATCTGGCCTAGGGCGAGAAGGTAGTGTCTACGGTATGGATGAATACCTCGAAATGAAGTACGTTTGCTTGGGCCTCTGAAATCATTCAGTCACAATAAAGCCGCAACCATGAAGTGACCCCCAGCGGCTTTATTGTTTATATTTTCTTATCTTCTTAAATTACTTCTTCTTGTAAACCAAATCCCAAACACCGTGACCAAGCTTGATGCCACGGTTCTCAAACTTGGTAATGGGTCGGTAAGCCGGCCTCTCCACATAGCCAGGATGCTTGGCGCAGAGCTGCTCCAAGGTAGGTCTGAATTCTTTTGAATCTTCGGACTTCGCCACATCTTCAGCCGAGAAAGTTTCTACCTGCACTTGCTCGGTAGAGGTGTTCATGAGGGTAGGCTCTGCATTTAAAACCAAGAGCATTTGTTCGGCATAGTTATGCCAATCCGTGGCTAAATGCAAATAGGCGCCAGGCTTTAAGCGTGAAACTAACAGCTTCACGAACTCCGACTGAATCAAGCGACGCTTATGATGACGTTTCTTATGCCAAGGATCGGCAAAATAAATATGGATGCCATCTAAAGAATTGGGAGCAATCATCTTCTCCAGTACCTCAACAGCATCATGACGAATCAAACGTAAATTAGTGAGCTGGTTTTCACCGATTAATTTGAGCAAAGCCCCAACACCAGGTGGATGAACTTCAATCGCCAGAAAATCATCCTCAGTACGCAAGGCGGCAATTTTGGCGGTCGTCTCACCCATGCCAAAACCAATCTCTAATATCTTGGGATGCGATGAACCGCCGAATGCCTGAGGAAGATCTAATACAAGCTCCTGAAAAGGCACCAAAAACTGAGGGCCTAAGTCATCAATAGCGCGCTGCTGACCAGCGGTTGTTCTGCCTGCCCGCAATACAAAAGAGCGAATACGATCTGTTCTAGGAAATGTCACTGTGCTAATACCTTTATTTAGAGAAAGGTGTATTCCACCCTGCTGAGCGATAGGCATAGACCACCTCACCCAGGACAATAGACAGAGATGTCATAAACGATACTAGGCCAAGGACAAATGTCCAGATAACATAGGTAGCCTGCAAGGAGCGTACAGCACCAGCTTGGAAGAAAAACAGCTCCAGAACTGTTAAAGAAATAAATACGCCACTTAAGACATCAAAGAAGATAGCGGCAGTACATAAACGACCACGAATTTTTGCTTCATTTGCTTCACGCATCATATGCATCAGGATCGCTTGATCAGTTACCACCCCCTCCTGAATCTTGTGCTGAATAGCGCGCATACGATCTACTGATCGAGCCAAGCGAGCAGAGATTGCATTAATTAAGGTGGCAACAGCAGTCAATAAAAAAACAGGGGCCAATGCCAGCTGAATATTATTAGTAATAGCGTCAATCGATGCATCCATATTTACTCCAATCTGCGTCTATTAATAATGAATGTTGGAATTAGTGAGACCAAGCAACCAGACCACTATAAGCGCTGACTAAGACAAGCAGTCCAAAGACAATGCGATACCAAGCGAATGGGATGAAATTATGTCCAGCGACATAATGAATCAACCAACGCACACAAACAAAAGCAGAGATAAAGGCGGCGATAAAGCCAACCACAATCGCCCATGCGAAATCGCCCGATAAGGAGACGGGATTTTTCCAAAGCTTGAGCAGTTCGTAAGCTGTAGCACCGCCAATCACAGGGATTGCCAAGAAGAAAGAAAACTCGGTAGCCACCGCTCGAGGCAAACCAAAGAGCATGCCGCCGATAATGGTTGCGCCCGAACGGGAGGTCCCCGGAATTAAGGCGGCGCATTGCGCCAAGCCAACCTTGAGGGCATCCATGGGCGTTAAATCATCTACCGACTGAATATGCATCTTAGCCGGGGAATGCATGAGTTTGGTCTGACGGCGCTCCGCCCAAAAAATCACCAACGCGCCCAAAATAAAAGCGCTTGCCACCGGAACCGGAGCAAACAATACCGCTTTAATATGCTTGCCAAATACAAATGCCAGGCCCATTGCCGGAATCGAAGCGATCAGCAGATTGAGGACAAAACGACGAGAAATAGCGCTACTTTTGATGGTTGAGGCGACCTTCCAGAGCTTTTCACGAAACTCCCAGCAAACGGCCAAGATTGCCCCAAACTGAATAATGACCTCAAAGGCCTTGCCTCGCTCATCATTGAAGTCGAGCAAGTCGCCAACCAAAATAAGGTGTCCCGTGCTGGAGATTGGCAAAAACTCAGTTAAGCCCTCCACCACTCCCAGTACTACTGCTTTAGCCAGCAAAATTAGATCCATAGGCGCAATTTTATAGATAGATGAGGGTTAGCCTAGGATTTGGCAAAATAAGGTGCAAATGAGACGCTCTATTGAAATAGGCCTTAAACTTCATGCACCTTGAAAAGTAACCGAATTAGATGACCCCAACACGCTTTCGCTTCTCTCAGCTAACCACCTTTGGTTTAATCCTGAGTCAGGCTCTCGGGCTCAGCGCGCTGCCTCTTGATGCATTTGCTCAAAACGCCAATGGCGCAAGGCCAGCCCTACCTACCCCAGTAAGCGCCCAGTCCTTGGTTGGGCTAGATATGCCCCCGCAAATGGTTACCCTGCCCAAGCAAGCTATTCCGACCAATGGGGCGCCATCTAATGTCAACGGCAATAGCGCAGCGAATACCGCTCAATCGACTGATTTAATTCGGCTTTACCAAGAAGCTGCATTTAGTGATCCGGTTTTAAATGCTGCTCGTTTTAACTATCAAGCCAGTAAAGAGCTGTACTGGCAAGGTTTGTCCCTGCTACTTCCACAAGCCAATGCCACCCCAGGCGGCACCCGCTACTACCAGCACGGTGTCGGGACTACCAATGTGGCCAGCAATGCAGGCAACTCCCGAGTCTTTGATCAGAAAAGTTATACCGTTACGCTGACTCAGCCCGTATTTAATATCGCAGCCCTTGAAGCATTTAATCAAGGTGACTTAAATACCAAAATTGCTGACATGCGTTTTTTCTTGGCACAACAAGATTTAATTCTGCGTGTTTCACAAGCCTACTTTGATGCTCTAACTAGTCAAGATAACGTTGAGTTATATCGCAATAAAAAAGGTTTAATCAAACAGCAGCTAGAGATTGCTCAAGCAAAATTTGATGCCGGCTTAGCCACAATTGTTGACGTTAATACTGCGCAAGCTGCCTTAGATTTAGCCAACTCTCAAGAGATTGCCGCCCAAGCCGACCTCATTGTGAAACGTGGCGTCTTAGAGCAATTAGTTGGACACCCTGTTGGACCTTTAAAGCCGCTTACTAAAGAAGCCAAAATCGATGGCGTCTTAAAAGACCCTCGCACCAAGAGTAAAGATAGCAATGGCATTCCGATTGCGGATAGCGTCAATCCACAGCTACCTAAAGGCCAAACCTTGGATGACTGGATTTTGCAAGCGGAGACTGCGAACTTCAACGTACTAGCAGGGCAGCTATCAGTCAACCTCGCGGAAAGTACTTATAGAGCTTCTCAGGCACTCAATTACCCTACTGTTAACTTAGTAGGAACGAGTGGCTTTAATACCTCAAACGGAACTCCAAATAGCTACACTCCCGCGCAAACCAATGTGTATAACAACACCATTGCCTTGCAGATAAATATCCCCTTAGTCTCGGGTGGCTTTAATAGTTCCGTAATTCGTCAAAATGCTGCTCTACTAGATGCTGCCAAAGCGAACTACGACAATGCTCGTCGTACTGCTGCCCAAAACACCCGTGCAGCATTTACCGGTTTCTATGGCGGTCTAGCGAGCGTCAAAGCGTATGAAGCGGCTGAGCGCTCCTCTACATCCGCACTGGAATCTAGCAAGCTCGGGTTCCAAGTGGGCACCTTAATCAATATCGATGTGTTGATTGCCTTAGATACAGTCATTACTACCCGCTCACAATTGCAACAAGCGCGTTACAACACCATCCTCAATGCCATTCGACTAAAAGCGCATGCAGCGTCTTTATCAGATGAAGATCTCATCTCCATCAACACCTTACTACGCTAAAACTGAATCCCTGCCAGGGATATAAAACGTTAAGAGAGTAATTTGAGAGAGGCATCGAGCACCTCTTGAACCGATGGTGGAGCATTAATATCTCCAACGTTAGCAATCTTGTCAGACCAATAGCCCTCGGTCTTCCAGCGTGGTGAGTCGCAATACATCTCTACAGTGGGTTTATTTAGCACCGCTGCTAAATGCGTCAAACCTGTATCAACCCCAACCGTTAAAGCTGCACCGGCAATGACCGAGAATGCTTCTTCAATAGAAAAGGCTGGCGGCACAATAGCATCAGGGATCTGAGAAGCAAGCAATTGACTAACCGATTTTTCAGCAGCATTTCCCCAAGGGAAAACCATTTGGTAACCACGAGCAGATAGATCTTTGCCAAGCGCTATCCAATGCTCATTAGACCAACGCTTTGCTTCACGCGCAGTTGAATGAAAGCACAATATATAAGGCGCTCGCAAACCCTGCACAGAGATTTTTGGAATACTTTGCACAAACGCTTCAGGATAAAACTTCGGCGCATCGGATCGATCTAGCAATGGCCAATCTAAAGCCGAGCACATGACCCAACGAGAACGATCCACCGCATGACACTGCATTGGCACCTGTACTGATTGGTTATAAAAAGATCTAGCAAGAGGCTCATAACCTGAGAACTCGGTGGCATTAGCAAGCCCAGCAATCACGGCATTTGAACTCTTTTTAGCTAAAGAACAAACCATCGCCGACTTCAATAAACCTTGAGTTTCGATCAAGACATCATAAGTTATTGCCTGAAGTTCTTTTCGGAAAGAAGAAAACTGTTTCCAGGTGGCAAGTGTTAGTAGATTTTTCTTCCAGCGACGCAAACCAAAAGGAATGATGCGATCAATCCCCCGAAATCCTTCCCGGGAGCGCAAAGGCTCCAATAGATGAACGTAAGCCTCTTCCACTACCCAATCAATTTGCGCCTCAGGTAGGCGCGCGCGCAAGTCCCAAACAATAGATAAGTTATGCAAGACATCCCCCAAGGAGGATAGCTTTACCAATAAGATCTTCGGGCTAGCAGAGGTAGAGGGATTAAATGAAGCATTGCTCATCTGGGCATTATCTTATCTTTTGAAGACCCGCCCCAAAACACTAGAACTTTGGGGCATCATCCCACAAGAGTCCTGCAGCATCTTTAGCATTCATATTCGGGGTGATACCTTCAGGCAAGGGCCATTTGATATCCACTGTTGGGTCATTCCAAGCCAGACAGGCCTCGCTTTGTGGATGATAGTAATCCGTTGTCTTATACAGAAACTCTGCAGTTTCTGATAAGACCAAAAAGCCATGCGCTAGCCCAGCGGGGATCCATAACTGTTTATGATTTTGAGCACTTAATTGCACGCCAGCCCACTTGCCATAGGTCGGCGAATCTTTGCGAATGTCCACAGCAACGTCAAATACGCTACCAGCCACTACTCGCACCAACTTACCCTGCGTTTGCTCTAACTGGTAATGCAAGCCACGCAAGGTCCATTGACGAGAAAATGAATGGTTATCTTGCACAAACTCAACATTTAAGCCGGTGGCAGCAGCAAAATCCTGCGCATTAAAAGATTCGGTAAACCAACCACGCTCATCACCAAAAACCTTTGGCTCAATGATCAGTACATCATGAATGGCCGTTGGGGTTACTTGAAGCTTAGAAGGTGAAGCTATACCCACACTCATCCAATCACCTTCTTATGAGATAAAGAAACAGGCTGAGCGGAGGTATTGAGCTCATTCAAAATCTTACTTAAATACTGACCATAGCTATTCTTACTCAATTGGGTAGCCACTTTTTGCACATCATCCGCGCTGATCCAGCCTTGTCGGTAGGCAATTTCTTCAGGGCATGCCACCATCAGGCCTTGGCGCTTTTGCAGCGTAGCGATAAAGCCTGCAGCATCTAACAATGAATCATGTGTGCCGGTATCGAGCCAAGCAAACCCACGCCCCATAATCTCAACACTGAGCTCATTCTTGTCGAGATACACGCGGTTGACATCGGTAATCTCTAGTTCGCCACGCGCGCTAGGCTTAATGGAAGAGGCAATATCACACACTTGATTGTCATAAAAGTAGAGGCCCGTGACCGCATAACTACTTCTCGGCTGCAGAGGCTTCTCTTCAATGGACAATGCTTTGTAGTCTTTATCAAACTCCACAACACCATAACGCTCTGGATCGTTGACGTGATAAGCAAAAACTGTCGCGCCACTACTACGCGCATTTGCGCTATCTAATTGATCTACTAATTCATGGCCATAGAAAATATTGTCGCCAAGCACTAAAGCACTCGGATTATTTCCAACGAAATTTTTTCCTAAAGTAAACGCTTGCGCCAAACCATCAGGGGATGGCTGCACGCAATACTCAATATTCAAACCCCATTGAGAACCATCGCCTAATAACTCTGCAAAACGTGGTGTGTCATGAGGTGTAGAAATTAACAAGATATCCCGGATGCCTGCAAGCATCAAGGTTGTCAAAGGGTAATACACCATCGGCTTGTCGTAGACGGGCATCAGCTGCTTAGAAACAGCCTGGGTCACTGGGTACAAACGAGTACCAGATCCACCAGCCAAAATAATACCTTTGCGATTCATCTGATTGACTGCCATAGGATGCTTTCTAGATAAGACCATCTTTAGCCAAATTGGAGACATACGCCTTTACAGACTCACTCCATGGCTGATTCAATTGTTGTAATTTTGACATATCGCCTCGACCCTCAAACACCTTACGAAGCTTATCTGTCGACATCCTCGAATTCATGGGCCTTGAAGCTGGCAAAGGATATTCAACTGCCAGTATGGGCTTGATGGCATCGGAAGTCACTTTTAGAGCAACTCCTGCATCGATAGCCGCCTGTGCAGCTAATCGAGCCAAACTATGCCACGTAGTTTCTCCAGCAGGCACTGCATGATAAATACCCGATGGAAATCGTCTAATGACTAATTGTTGATTGGTCGCCAAGTCCAAACTGACCTGAGCCAACCATTGCGCACTTGTTGGCACGCCATATTGATCGTTAATCACTTTAAGCTCTTCGCGCTCCTTTGCTAAACGCAAAATCGTACGAATGAAATTACCACCATCGCCATATACCCAGCTTGTTCTGAAAATGGCGTATTGACCACCAGCATCAATAGTGTTGGCGAATACCCTTGCAATGGCCTCTTCGCCAGCAGCTTTGCTTTTGCCATACACACCCAAAGGATTACGTAGATCGCCCTCTAGATAGAAGCCATACTTCTCGCCATCAAACACATAGTCTGTTGAGTAATGCAAAAAAGTAGCTCCATGCTCGGCGGCGTATTGCGCCATCAACTCTGGGGCCTTGGCATTCACAGCAAAGGCTAAATCGCTCTCAGTCTCCGCCTTATCTACAGCGGTATAGGCAGAAGCATTAATGATTAAATTCGGTGAAGATTGATTGAGCAATGCAATAACTGCATTCCCGTTGGTAAGATCGCAATCGCTGCGACCCACATAGCAAATAACTGGCTGAACGCCCAACCCAGAAATACGTTGACCCAATAAAACCTTGAACGCTTTGCCTAATTGACCATCTTTACCAAATACGAGGATATTCATTAGCGATGTGTATTTATTCACTGAGTACTTATGAGTACTGCTTGGATAACCAGTCGCGATAGGATCCGCTCACTACACCCTCAATCCACACCGGATTATCTAAATACCACTGCACCGTTTTACGAATACCCGTATCAAATTTTTCTGCAGGACGCCAGCCCAGTTCACGCTCCACTTTTCTTGCATCAATGGCATAGCGGCGATCATGTCCAGGGCGATCCTTAACAAAAGTGATTTGCTCCGTATAGGGCTTACCGTCAACCCGTGGCTTTAGCTCATCCAAAATACTACAAATAGTTTTAACTACGTCGATATTGGCCTTTTCATTCCAGCCACCAATGTTGTATGTCTCACCCAACTTACCCTTTGCCAACACTTCACGTATCGCTGAGCAATGATCACCAACGTAGAGCCAATCTCGAATCTGCTGGCCATCTCCGTAAATTGGCAGCAACTTACCATTGAGTGCATTGAGGATTACCAATGGGATCAGCTTCTCGGGAAAGTGATAAGGGCCGTAGTTATTTGAGCAATTGGTTGTAACTACCGGGAAACCATAGGTATGAAACCACGCACGCACTAAATGATCGGACGCAGCCTTAGAGGCTGAGTATGGGCTGTTAGGCTCATATGCATTGGTTTCGGTAAACGCAGGGTCAGTTGCGGACAATGATCCATAAACTTCATCCGTAGACACGTGGTGGAAGCGGAAGGCTTGTTTGGCCGCCTCATCTAAACCACTCCAATACTCACGCGCACACTCTAATAGATTAAAGGTGCCTACAATATTGGTAGCAACAAATTCAGCAGGGCCATGAATAGAGCGATCTACATGACTTTCTGCGGCAAAGTTCACGATCGCACGAGGTTGATACTCTTTTAATAAGCTAGCAACCAACTCTTTATCGCCGATGTCTCCGCGAACAAAGATATGGCGCGAATCTTCCTTAAGGGATGCTAAATTGGCCAGATTGCCAGCATAAGTTAGCTTATCGAGATTCACCACCCCTTCGGCATCTGGATTGGCAAGCCAATCTAAGGTGAAATTACTTCCAATAAATCCGGCGCCACCTGTTATTAAAATCATGATTAGCTATTATGTGTAATACGATGAGAATATGTATGAGATTTTCTTAAACCAAGGCAAAATGCCTAAATTCTTAGAATTCTTCCTTTTAATGCATTTTAACAAAACGTTAATATTTCCAAATCGTGAATCCCAATAAATACAGCCTGACATTTGCCTGCTACAACTCTGTGGAATACACAAAAATGTGTATCGACAGCATGACTAAGCATGGTACCCCATTAGACAGACTGGTAGTGGTTGATAACTTCTCAACCGACGGCACGCGCGACTATCTTGCAACACTACCCCTTGGTGGAAAGATATTTAATGCAAGTAACCTCGGTTGTGGCACCGCATGGAATCAGGGGGCGCTAGCGCTGCAGAGTGAATGGAGCATCATTATGAATAATGATGTCCTAGTGTCACCGTTATGGATTGAAAATCTCATTCACGCTGCTGAATCCAAAAACCTCAAAGTAATTAGCCCTGCATTAATTGAGGGTCCACTCGATTATGACTTTGATGCATTTAGCCTTAAAGCCACGGCAGAAATGAAAGATGAGCATCGTCTCGGAAGTAAACACGCTGTATGTTTAGCCATTCACAATTCTGTATGGATGGATGTCGGATATTTCCAGCCAACCCCAAAGCTTCTTGGCTATGAAGATACGCTATTTTTTAATGAGCTCAAAAAATCAAATATTCAAACCTCAATCACTGGTGCCTCATGGCTACATCACTTCGGCTCAGTTACCCAAACTGCCATGAAACAAGAAAGAGGGCTATCCGAGAAGGACGGCTTAGCTAACCGATATAACTACAAGCTACTGAATCAAAGTTGGGCTCAAAGAAAGCTAGCTAAGATCCAAGCTAAAAAACATCAACTCCAATCTAGTCGAGAGGAAGTCAAAAAACATGGGATGTCTGTGCATGGCTTAAGAAAGAATCATGCTTTTGAATGGATCTAGTTAGCCCTTCTCAAATAAGCCTATTAGATTCTTGGTATTGGCATTGAGAGAGAATTTCTCAGTCACCATTTTTTTTCCTACCCTTGCCATCTGCCTTGCAAGCACTGGATTGGATAACATCCAAATAATGGCATTAGCCCAATCCTCAACATTGCCAGCCTCTATCATGAGTCCAGTCTGTTGATGCAACATCGTCTCCGGAATCCCGCCCACCCTACTTGCGATAGTGGGCACCTCTAAATATTGCGCTTCAATTTGGAACATGCCCAAAGGCTCAACCAAAGAAGGCAAGACAGCCAGATCGCTCACCCTGAGAAGAGGTGCAATCTTTTTTAAAATTCCAGTCATGAGGACATTCTCACTAAGACCCAAGGTCATAATCTCAGCCTCCAGAAGCGGCTTGTCCTGCCCCTCCCCCGCAATCAAATATCGCACATTCGGAAAAACATCTTTAACGCGCACAAGGGCCTGCAAAATAGTGCTATGACCTTTTTCACCTCTAAGAATAGCTCCGTGCGATATCACTGGGCCAGGATGAAGCTTCAACCAATCTCGTACATGATCTGGCAATGAATCCAACTGACTATCCAGAGCCGAGAAATCAATTCCGGGATACAAGGTTCCAACTTGGTCTGGATGAATCCATTTATTTAACAATAACTTATCCCTCAAGTAATTGCTGGGCGTCAGGGTTTTTGAAAAAAGATGATTGTAGGCAAATGAAAGGGGGTACCCATGCTGAAAGGTTTTAACTCTCAACACTGTGGGTGCAGAAACTCCAAGGCAACGAGATAAATTGATTGCAATCGTAGAGATCAGGACATCTCGACTTCCATGGGATATGAATGCAATTGGACGAAATTGAAAAATTAACTTCAATACCCTTAAGATGCTAGGCAAGTGAAAAGCGTTTCTAAAATTAACTGCAATACAGTCAAGGCCGACTGACTTAGCCCTCAGCAATATTGCGCTATTAGGCTTGCACAGTAAAATTGTTTGATAGCCAACTCTATTCAAAGCCTGCATTTGCTGCAAAGCCTGCAACTCTTGTCCTCCAATATTGATGGATGACTCCGTAAAAAATACACAATTCATGCTGAAAGTAAATTAACCATGAGAGCGCACGCTATCCGCATCCGCTGAAGACCCCTCTTCAGCCAATAATTGCGCACACAAACAAGCTAAAAATACCGAGTGGAAGGATGCTGTAAATTTTAAAGAAAATATTTCAGTGCTTAGACCGCTGATAATTACGCAAAATAAATAAGCAAGTCCAAATGCACACAATCGAGGATTAACCCCTTTACGCCATTGCCGCACACATAGAATTACTGGAAGAAAAAAAAGTAATAGCATGGCTGCTAAACCAAAGATTCCATGTGCAACTGCATTGGTAGTTATCTCGCTATGAAATAAAGACCCCCTAGCTGGACTTGCTCGCGTGCTTTCAGAGGCAAATTCAAGCAACTCAGGATCATTGGCGTGCTCCTGAAAACCTCGCAAGCCCCAGCCACGTACTGGGCTCAATTTAAAATAATACAAACCCATACGGGCAAAAGAAATTCTCTCACCAATAGATGTTTCGGAATTCAGGTCGTTAAATTTATAAACTCTCAAGTCAACAACAGCATCATGAATCCTGTTCTGCACGGTTGAAGAAGATAAATAAATACCCGTAGCAATTACTGCAGAAATGGCAATAGCTGCCAGCGTTGATAAAAGCCTATTTTTTGGTCCGCGCGTATATAAGAGTAAAAACAAAATCAGCGGTATTGCCAACCACCCCGTTCTACTCTGGGTTCTGAAGGAAATATAAAAACCGATCATGCCACCCAATATCTTTAGCAAAAGCGTTTTCCAGTTGTCCCTTGCATACATATTAATACTGAAAAAACTTAGCACCCCGAGAGTAAGGGATAAGTAACCCAAGGTTAAAGGATCGACAAAAAATATAGCCAACCTGGGATGATCAAAAGGATTTTCATCACCATTGTATCCAGGTAAAAAAGTTGTGCTTAGCAATGTAAAAATTAATGAAACTGGAATCAAATATTGCCACTGATTCACCACCTTCAAATGATTCCGATAAACGATATAAAAAATTGGAATGGCTAATAAAAATCTGGAAAAACTATCGAAAGATGACCAATCCCACTCACCGCGCAACGCAGAACTCAACATTGCCGCCATCAAGGGAGACGCAAACATCAACATGATTAAAATAATCCAAGTGCTTTGCTTGCGATCCAAGAGCTTATCACTGCTATTCGTAAAAACAAGGGCAAACGCAAGTGCTGAACCAATAAACAAAATTGCACTTGTCCATCCCTTTACCGAGAACAGGCATAAAGGAAGAATACTAAGCATGATCAATAAAATATTGCCCAAGTACATATTTGATTTACTGCTCACCATGATGAACTCCTAATGTATTCATTGCATTTTTTGTGATTTTGATTGCATCTTCGTTACTACAATATGCAGGCAATGGAAAATAAATATCCTTATCAGGATAATGATTTTTGCTGCCCAATATGTGATCTAAATTCGGAATATTATTTTGCTTAGCTACTTCAACAATATTTTCAGTAAAGTAAATGCAAGGCTTACCAATACCGGCTGCCAACCATAATAAACCTCCTTCGGGGCCTATAAAAATATCACTTTTAAATATGCTAATTGCATCACTGAGCAAGCCCCTTGTCTTTCCGTGCTTAGAATTTTTTAGAGGGAGCAATCCAACCCATTCAACTTTTCCAAGGGTTTGTAGCTGAGAAATAAGATTATCAATATCTCTACCATAAGCACGCTTGTAAAGATCTCTGCTGATGGTTATTACGGGCCTAGAATTATGTGATGCCTCGACCATTGCTCTCTCTGGACCTAGAAAGAGCTGGTACTCGGTAATTGGGGCGCACCCAGCAATTCTCCTAATTTCTGCAGTAAAAGGCTCTTGGTAGCTCCACTTGTTTGGCTCCCAAATTACTACATCGAAGCACCAATTTAAGATTGGCTTAAGTATTCGGATGATTTTTAAGTGCCAGTAAAGACGGACTGTAAATCTAGAGTCATTTTTTAAAATTGGAACAAGCTGTGGCCAACGAGTAAAAAAAGTGACTTTAAATCCTTTGTCGTACAGCGAGGTTGCAGCGGCAGTACAGGCAATCGTATCCCCCACCCAACCAGTTGCAATAACTGCAGCTCTTTTGGATTTGAATGGGCGATTCATTAATTAGAAATAATATTGATGGGTTAATTTCCAGCAACGATAGACATTACCGCCATCCTCACCGCAATCCCAAAAGTCACTTGATTCAGAATGACTGACTGCGGGCCATCAGCCACTGCAGAATCAATCTCCACGCCACGATTCATGGGGCCTGGGTGCATCACGATGGCATCTGGCTTGGCCAAAGCCAAACGCGCCGGGGTAAGACCGTACTGCTTAAAGAAAGCATCGCCCTCAGGAACTTGACCGGCTTCCATACGCTCCTTCTGGATACGCAAGGTCATCACCACATCCACGCCCTTAAGACCCTCTTCCATACTGTGGAATACCTTTACTCCCAGCATATCCAAATCACTCGGTAAAAGACTCTCAGGGCCAATTGCACGAATATCCGTACAACCTAAAGTCCTCAAAGCGCAGATGTTTGATTTAGCAACACGACTATGAGCGATGTCGCCCACAATCGCCACCTTCAGACCACTGAAATCTTTCTTAAAATGGCGCATCGTGTACATATCCAACAAACCCTGCGTTGGATGTTGATGGCTGCCATCGCCTGCATTCACGACGTGTACATGCGCAGGCACATGTTGGGCGATCTCAATCGGAGCTCTAGAGACGCTATGACGCACGACAAAAATATCAGCCTGCATCGCCACTAAATTATCAATCGTATCTAATAGGCTTTCACCTTTAGCAGTAGATGAAGTAGAGATATCCAAATTAATCACATCTGCCGATAAGCGCTTAGCAGCAATTTCAAAAGTGGTGCGAGTACGCGTAGAGTTTTCAAAGAACAGATTAAAGACACTCTTACCACGTAGCAGCGGAACTTTTTTCACTTCTCTAGCGGGATCGGTAACACTGACAAATTGCTTTGCAGTATCCAAGATATGCAAAATCTGCTCTTTTGGTAAACCCTCTAAAGTCAGTAAGTGTGTCAGTTCACCGGCAGCATTAAATTGATTGACTGGAGTAATCACTGCGTTATTTTTGCTGCTCATTCTGCGCGCTCCTCTAATTGGAAGCTGAACTTGCCAGCATCATCTTTTTCTAAAACCAAAATTTGATTATCTGGAATGCTCACTTGCTCTCCAACAAAATCAGCTGTAATTGGTAACTCTCGATTTTCACGATCTGCCAAAACCATCAGTTCGACTTGCGCAGGTCGACCAAAATCAAACAATTCATTAAGCGCTGCTCGAACAGTACGGCCAGTCAGCAATACATCATCAATCAAAATAATCTTGGCGCCATTCACTTCAAAAGGAAGATGTGTGGGCATGGTGCTAGCAGTACGCAGAGCAGTCATTCCTTTCTCCGCATAATCATCTCGATGAAACGCAACATTGATTACGCCGTAGTTAGGCAAACCTAAATCAGCCGCTAAACGCTCCGCAATCCAAGCGCCGCCCATCGCTAGGCCCGCTAACTCAAAGGCCTCATTGGCATCTTTACGCTTTTTTAAAGCCCCAATTAATTTCAGATAGGACTGCTCTGCATTCATCTCAACTAATCCAATTCTTTTCAAGAAAATACTGCTCCAAAATCAAGGCCGCGGACTCGGCATCTAAATTGTCTCGCATGTCTGGGTCACCCTCTAAAACCGCAGAGGTATAGCGCTCATCCACCCACTCCACTGGCAAATGAAAGCGTCCATGCAACTGATTGCCAAAACGCCGTGCTTTAGCGCTCATCTCATGCTCAGTGCCATCGGGATGACACGGGAGCCCTACAACCAACTGATTAGGCTGCCACTCCTTCAGGAGGGCTTCAATCACCCTAAAGCGAACATCTTCAGATGGCTCCGCAATAATCTTCAAGGGCTGACCCGCTTTAGTGAGCGTATTGCCAACCGCAACTCCAATACGCTTCACACCATAATCAAAAGCCATCACCGTAAGGTTCGCAGTACCCGCCCCCGCCTTGGCGCCCTCAAGCATGCCCTGCCTCACCTGATAAATGAGAGGGATCAAACCCTAAATGACTCATCGTCCGCTCATAGCGTTCGCTAGAGGGTGTATTAAAGATAATCTCGACCATTTGTTCGCGGGAAAGCGGGACATTGATCCAGCCGTTTAAGGTGATTTCTTCCTCAAGCTGTCCAGCACTCCAACCCGCATAACCTAGCGTCATCAAGAATTTACTTGGACCAGTACCAGCGGCCACCGCTTCAAGCACATCCTTAGAGGTTGTCATGGTGAGGCCACCTGGAACCGCTAAAGAGGAGCTATAAGCCACCTCAGTCGTCGGCTCATGCAGGACAAATCCTCGCTCTATCTGAACTGGGCCACCAAAATACACGGGCTGACCCAATAAAGGGGCAATCTCCAGCTTAAGCTCGATCTTGTCAAACAGCGTCGCAAGGTCAACCTCAGTTGGCCGGTTCACCACCAAGCCCATGGCACCGCGCTCAGTATGCTCAAAGAGATAAATGACCGTACCAGCAAAATTGGCCTCCACCATCCCGGGCATGGCGATTAAGAATTGATTTGCGAGGTGATTGGCAGAAAAAGAAATGGAAGACTCTAGCGATGAGGCTGAATTCGAAGCCCGAGAGGCTTCTGCAGAGGCTTTCTTGGCCGTGGTCATATGAGGGATATTTTACAGAAAATCCCATGCAATCAAGCGCTTTTCCCGAATAAGCCATAAGATGATGGCTATGCAAAAAGCTCTCGTTTGGCTCCGTCGCGACCTGCGTCTCTATGACAACGCAGCACTTCACCACGCCCTTAGCAATAATGCTCAGGTCTGGATGACCTTCATCTTTGATACGGACATCCTTGAGCCACTCAAGATAGATGATCAGGCAAGCGGCGCCTTAACCCACGATCGACGTGTCGACTTCATTTGGCAGGGCTTGCGCCAGATAGGTGAGCAATTACGCAAACAGGGTGGCGGCTTAATCGTACAAGTGGGTAAACCAACCACATGCATTCCAAAGATTGCGCAAGCCTTGGGCGTAAATACCGTCTATACCAATCATGACTACGAGCCATCAGCAATAGCTCGCGATGCTACCGTAGGAAATGCCCTTGAAAAACTAGGGATTGGTTTTGAAACGTTTAAGGATCAGGTGATTTTTGAGAAGAAAGAAATTCTCACCAACTCGAACACGGTGTTTTCCATCTTCACGCCATACAAAAATAACTGGCTCAAAACCCTGCAAGAAAAAGATATCGCCACCTATGACTGCACTCCCAAAAAGGGGCAATTCGCAGCCATTCCTAAATCTTTAGAATCGCCCTTCCCATCCTTAGAGTCCATGGGCTTTAGCCCTACTGGTATTGAAACCTATCTACCCCCAGGATCTGATGGCGGACAAGATTTTCTAGAGGCCTTCTTGGGCCGAATTAATCAATACCAAATTGGCAGGGACTTCCCAGCAATTAAGGGTGTGAGCTATCTCTCCACTCACTTACGCTTTGGCATGCTCTCTATTCGCGGCTTGGTACGCGAGGCTCATCGTCGAATGTTAGCTGGCAGCATGGGCGCTACGATCTGGTTGAGTGAGTTGATCTGGCGAGATTTTTATTTCATGATTCTTGCAAACCATCCGAGATTGGCTGAAGGCGCTGCATTCAAACCTGACTACGACAATATCGAATGGGAAAGCGGCGCTCACGCCCAGAAACTATTTAAAGCTTGGTGTGACGGTAAGACTGGTTACCCCCTTGTTGATGCCGCCATGCATCAGCTCAATCAAAGTGGCTACATGCACAACCGTTTAAGGATGGTTGTAGCCAGCTTCTTAACAAAAGACTTAGGGATTGATTGGCGCTGGGGCGAAGCGTACTTTGCAAAACACTTAAATGACTTTGAGCTCTCATCGAATAATGGCGGCTGGCAATGGGCATCCTCCTCTGGTTGCGATGCACAGCCTTACTTCCGCATCTTCAATCCCATTACCCAATCGCAAAAGTTTGATCCTGAGGGCAAGTTCATTCGTCGTTATTTGCCACAGCTAGACAAGCTTTCCAAGAAATCCATTCATGCACCATGGGAAGCCGGACATATTGAATTAGAGGCTGCCGGTATCTTATTAGGACGAGACTACCCCTTGCCAGTCGTGAATCACGATGAAGCACGGAAGAAGACTTTAGTCCGCTATAGCGTCGTGAAGAAAATCAGCCCAGAAGCTCCCGGCGCATAAAGTATTTAGCATCATGGGTTTTCGGCTTTAAGATAGGGCATGAGCAAGATCTATGCCGTCGGTGATATTCAGGGGTGCGCGCCCTCATTAAAGAATCTCGTCAAAAAACTCCCCACTAAATCCAAGATGATTTTTTTGGGGGATCTTGTCAATCGCGGACCCGACTCCTTGGGCACCCTGCGTTATCTCAAGCAATTGCAAGAAGACCAACGTATTGAATGTATTTTGGGTAACCATGATTTGCACCTCCTTGCGATTGATGCGGGTCTCCGCAAAACCAAAGGCTTAGATACCGTTCAACCCATTCTAGATGCGCTCGATAGAGCTGATCTGATTGAATGGTTACGTCACAGACCAATGGCCCTGAGCAATGGCAAAGTCTTAACCGTTCATGCCGGCGTATTGCCTCAATGGGATCTGCAACAAACGATTGAA
Organism: Polynucleobacter sp. AP-Nino-20-G2; assembly: GCF_018688235.1. Taxonomy (NCBI): domain Bacteria; kingdom Pseudomonadati; phylum Pseudomonadota; class Betaproteobacteria; order Burkholderiales; family Burkholderiaceae; genus Polynucleobacter; species Polynucleobacter sp. AP-Nino-20-G2. Next base: position 232,312 of record NZ_CP061313.1, on the reverse strand, counting down.
TGCGCGCAAGAAGTAGAAAAAGCGCTTCGCAAAAAATCTTATAAAGATTTTTTAGCGAATATGTATGGCAATACTCCGAACAAATGGAGTAACTCCCTCAAAGGGTATGAACGCTTACGCGTCATTACCAATGCCTTAACCCGCATTCGGTTTTGCACTCCTGCCGGCACCATGGAGTTTGACAGCAAAGAAGGATTTGAAAATGGGCCCAAAGGCTACATCCCTTGGTTTAAAACCCCCAAAAGAAAAACTGAAGACACACTCATTTACTTTGGGCACTGGTCAACACTCGGACTACTTCGACACAAAAATGTGATTGGCCTAGATACCGGCTGTGTATGGGGCGGCAAGCTGACAGCCATGGAAATACCCGAATCTGGCAAAGCCAGCAAAGGGTTGGAAATTATTCAAGTGGATGGTTACGACCACCCACTCAGAATGTAAGCCTTGATTACTACTTTAGTAGCGACTACAGCTTCTTAAAGGAAGTACGCGCAGCAGCAATAATGTCATCCAATACAGCGTTGTCATGCGCAATAGAAGTAAATCCTGCCTCATACGCTGACGGCGCTAGATATACCCCTTGATCTAACATCAAGTGGAAAAATTTCTTAAACGCTTCAATATCGGTTTTAGTCACCGCCTCAAAAGAAGTTGGGACCTCATTGGCAAAGTAAAAGCCAAACATGCCGCCAACGCTATCCACAGCGAATGGCACACCCGCTTCGTCCGCAGCAAGCTTTAAGCCCGCCATGAGCTTTTCTGTTTGACCGGAAAGACACTCATAAAAGCCTTCTCTAGAAATAATTTCCAGGGTTTTTAAACCTGCTGCTACAGCCACAGGGTTGCCTGATAGGGTGCCTGCTTGATAGACATTACCTAGCGGGGCAAGCTTCGACATGATTTCTTTTTTGCCGCCAAAGGCAGCCATCGGCATGCCACCGCCCATGACTTTGCCAAGGCAGGTAAGGTCAGGAGTAATGCCTTGTAAAGATTGGGCACCGCCTAGAGCAACTCTAAAACCGGTCATGACTTCGTCATAAATTAAGACACTGCCATGCCCGCTAGTCAACTGACGGAGGGTTGTCAGAAATCCTGCTGACGGTTTAATGAAATTCATATTACCAGCAATTGGTTCAATGATGACTGCTGCAATTTGATCGCCCTGCTTCTGAAATACCTCCCTCAATGCTGCCACATCGTTATATGGCAACACGAGCGTATGTTTCACTAAATCCTGCGGTACACCACCGGATGATGGCGCATTCTGAGTTGAATCCGCAAAGGTCAACAGGCCTGAGCCTGCTTTAACCAGCAAGCTATCAGCATGACCGTGATAGCAACCTTCAAACTTAATAATAAGGTCGCGACCTGTATAACCACGTGCAAGACGCAGAGCGCTCATAGTGGCTTCAGTTCCGCTCGATACCATACGCACTTGCTCAATACTAGGAACCAACTGGCAAATTCGTTCTGCTAACTCAATTTCACCTTCGGTCGGAGCGCCGTAGCTAAAACTAGTTTCTGCGGCCTGCTTGACGGCCTCAACTACTTCTGGATTCGCATGGCCCGCAATCATGGGGCCCCAAGACATAATCAAATCAATATAGCGTGTACCTTCAGCATCCCAGAAATAAGGGCCTTTAGCTTTAGTAACAAAACGGGGTGTGCCACCCACCTGACGAAATGCGCGCACTGGAGAGTTCACGCCTCCAGGAATCGTTTTTTGCGCACGCTCAAATAAGATGTCGTTTTGTCCCAAGATGCTGCCCTGCTTTCGCTAAAATATTTTTAGTAATTAATTAATTTAGGGCGATTAGATCGCCATCATTTCAAAATCTTCCTTACGTGCACCGCACTCAGGACAAGTCCAATTCATAGGCACGTCTTTCCAAAGCGTTCCTGGTGCAATGCCTTCTTCTGGCAAGCCAGCTGCTTCGTCATACACCCAACCACAAATCAGACACATATAGGTTTTAAATTCCATCGCCGTCTTCCTTATCTATATTTTTTATTTTAAATCCGCTGCAGCATCGCGTTTTTGATGCATCTCAAACTTAAACAGTCTGCATTCTAGCGGGCCATTGAATAAAGGCGTACGCTTTGACTCTTTAATGCGTAACTGTCCTGGCAGAGCCATATCCGCCGTCAGTACAAAGACATTCCAGCCACCAAAAGCATCCTTCAAATGCTGACCAAATTGACGCAAGAATTCCACAAACTTGGGATCTTGCTCTTCTTGTGCCTGCAGTTTTTTCAAGGACTCACGACTAGAGCGTTTAGCGCTTTGGCGTCCCGTTTCCAGATTGTGTGCAAAACGGTCCTCTGGCTCATCCAATTCATGATCCGCATCGCGTCCAGAATCTCGCTCTTGCCCACGACCACCTTTGATCACCAAACGCTCGCCATAAGGCGGGTTCAATAACATGACGCCATCTTTAGCGTTTGTAGGGGGCTTGCTGGCCAAAGCGTCAATCTGTCGTGTCACTGGAAGGCCTGGCAATTGAGCACGCTGCCAATTACCCTTAAACATCGCCACCAGGCGTTCATTAATATCACCGCCACTTATGCCCAGGGATTCAGCATCCGGAAATTGCTTACGCTTTTCTAACATCTCCGCTTGCGCAGCTTCTTTTATAGCGACCCAACGTTTTTGCTCTGCAGCCTCGTTAAAAGGCTTGAGTCTTTGAAAACCAAAGCCATGAGCAGAAGTCACTAATGGACGATAGGCCAAGCGACTTGGTTTGACATCATCCCCATACATCCCCGCCCTAATGGCACCAGGCGGAATAGCCAAAGCCATTTGTGCAGCCTCAATCAAAAAGGTGCCACTACCGCACATCGGATCAAATAAGGTTTGAGCAGGTTTCCAGCCGGTAATCGACAAAATTCCAGCTGCGAGATTTTCTTTTAAAGGCGCATCACCTTTTTCATCACGCCAACCACGTTTAAATAAAGCCTCTCCAGAAGTATCTAAATAGATGGTAGCATGTGTTGCAGTCAGATGGGCTTGTACGCGCACATCCGGAAATGCAGTATCAATACTTGGACGATCACCAGTCACATCACGCAGGCGATCCACAATCGCATCCTTGATCTTTAGGGTTGCGAAATTCAAACTCTTGAGTGGGGAGCGATGCGCAGTCACATCTACTCGAAGGGTTTGCTTAGAAGAAAACCACTCCTCCCAAGCCAAGCCACTAGCCAGCTTATATAAATCTTCTTCCTGACGGTATGGCGATTCCGCCATCTGTAAAAGTACGCGACTTGCAATTCGTGAATGCAGGTTCAAGGCCATTGCAGCAGAAATTGGTGCTGCTAAGCCAACTCCACCAGTAGGACTGGTAGGCGTAGGATCAATTACCCAAGCACCCAAAGCTTTACAGTCAGGACGCTGCGCAATACTTGCTAGCTCTTGTGCAAGAGGCACTTCCAATCCACCTGGACAAACAACAAAAAATCTCATGAGGCTAACAATCTAAAAAGGGGAAATAAAAAATAGTAAGAAGAATTAAACAATTGGTCGAGGATCAGCGTTAAGGCTTAATGACTACTAAGGCTGTCACAACCAATAAAAGAATGACTGGTACTTCGTTAAACCAACGGAACCAAACTCCCGAACGGGTATTAACGCCATTGCGAAACTTCTTCAGCAAACTCCAGCATGCATGGTGATACCCAATGACAAGAATGACAAAGAACATCTTGGCATGCATCCACACCTCGCCAGCGCCAATCTTGAAATGCAACCAAAGGGTTAAACCCAACAAGACTGCCGGTATCGCCAAAATAGTCATAAAACGAAAGAGTCGGTCGGCCATCCCCAGAAGGCGCGCATATACCTCAGGATTTTTTTCATCTGCCAAGTTCACAAAAATACGAGGTAGATAAAACAGACCTGCGAACCAAGAAGCAATCAATACGATGTGCAGTGTCTTGGTCCATAAATATGCATTGCCCATAATAAATAGTTTCCGTTCTGTATTTTTTTATTGTTCTTTAATCAGGATTGATTAAGTACGAATCTCGCCATGACCCATGACGATATATTTCAGGGAGGTTAATCCATCCAGACCTACTGGACCGCGTGCATGCAATTTGTCGTTTGAGATGCCAATCTCCGCACCCAAGCCATACTCAAAACCATCTGCAAAGCGAGTGCTGGCATTAACCATCACGCTGGCACTATCAACTTCCCGCAAGAAGCGATTGGCTTGCGCTTGATTATTAGTAATGATGGCATCGGTATGTTTACTGCCGTATTGCTCAATATGATTCATTGCCTCATCGATATCGGCAACAGTCTTAATTGACAAAATTGGTGCCAAATATTCTGTTTGCCAATCCTCTTCAGTGGCATTGACTAAGTCTTTAAAGCCCGCTGCCTCAAGAGTGTTTCGGGTTTGGTCGTCAACACGCAACTCCACACCCTTATCTTGGTAGATCTTACAAAGCGCTGGTAAGACTTGAGGTGCAATGGTTTTGTTGACCAAGAGTGTCTCCATCGCATTGCAAGGCGCATAACGTTGCGTCTTGGCGTTATCACACACCTTAATCGCCATCTCGATATCCGCATCCGCATCAATATAGGTATGACAGATACCATCCAAGTGCTTAATCATCGGTACGCGGGCTTCTGCCATTAAGCGGGCAATCAAACTCTTGCCGCCACGAGGTACGATCACGTCGATATATTCAGTCATGGTGATCATTTCACCTACAGCACTCCTGTCGGTAGTAGTCACCACCTGGACAGCATCCATTGGTAGATTTGCGGCATCTAAACCCTCTTGAATCAACTGTGCCAGTAACGTGTTTGAATCAATCGCTTCTGAACCACCGCGTAGAATCACCGCATTACCTGACTTTAAGCAAAGTGCGGCTGCATCAATAGTGACATTAGGGCGAGACTCATAAATGATGCCAATTACGCCTAAAGGCACGCGCATCTGCCCCAATTCAATACCGGAGGCTTGCTTCTGTAATGGCGTGATCTTACCAATCGGATCCTCTAAAGAAACGATCTGCTCCAAACCCAAAGCCATAGACTCAATTGTTTTAGGCGTCATGGTGAGACGATCGATAAATGCAGCATCTTGGCCATTTGTTTTGGCGCGAGCGACATCCAGTTGATTCACCCTTTGAATCTCATCAGATTTTTGACGAACTAACTTTGCGATATGCAACAAGGCTTGATTTTTTTGATCGCTCGATGCACGCGCCATAGCGCGAGAAGCCTGACGCGCGCGTCGGCCAATGTCTTGCATCATTTGTTTAATGGAATCACTCATATTTCGCTATGTATTCAGTAATGATGTGTTGTCTCAATTTAACCTTCGGTCTAGATTGTCTCTAGCGCAATAAATTCCCTACCAAACGCAAACCATCCCAAGGATCGGCTGGCAATTCGGCCGCATGCAATCCCTTAGCTTGACGATCTAAACCAGCGGCAACCTGCATGGCTCGGCGCAATTTCAATGGTTGCACTCTTTTAAGGGCCATCGGATAAAGCCGTTCTTTATTTCCCCAAATCCGGTTGGCACGCATTAGATTCTGGACTGACTCGCCCGCATCACTTGCTGCCTTGAGCTTTGATAGTATCCGAAGCTCTTCAGTCACGCTCCATAGAATTAATACCAAGGGCTCGCCCTCGCCTTTGAGGCCATCCAACATGCGATTGAGGCGCGGCAGATCACCCGCCAGCATTGCCTCAGTCAATTCAAATACGTTGTAACGGGCCACCTTCAAAATCGCTGAGCGAATTTGCTCTTCCGTTAGCACGCCAGCAGGATGCAATAAGCCCAGCTTCTGAATTTCTTGATGAGCAGCAATGAGGTTGCCCTCTACCTGCTCCGCAATGAAAGCCAAGGCACGTTGACCCTCTGGGCCCGCCTCTACCTCTTGACCCTGCTTTTTCAATCGTCCTGCAATCCATTGTGGCAATTGGCCTCTATCTAAGGAATCCAATTGAATGGCCATGCCAGCTTCATCTAAAGCGCTAAACCAGGCAGAGGTCTTGGTCTTTCCGTCTAACTTGGGGAGAATGATGCAAAAAATTGTATCTGGACCCTCTGGTCCGGAACCTTGAGATTCGATCTGTGCAGAAAATTGCTTTAAGGCTTCTGCACCATCACGCCCAGGCTTACCTGTCGGGATGCGTAACTCAACCCAACGCTTGTCGCCAAATAAGGACATCGTCTGACCAGCACTCAATAAGGCGCTCCAATCAAATCCACGCTCTTGCAAGAGGACTTCGCGATCGGTGTACCCCATCTTTTTAGCAATCGCACGCAGCTGATCCATTGCCTCCATCATTAAGAGGGGCTCATCCCCACTAAAAATATAGAGGGGTTTGAATGAAGCCGCGGAGTTAAGCGACTTCAGATGAACTTGCAGTGCATCGCTCTTAACCATGCGAATGGGCCATCATTCTTTAGAAACTTTTTACCTGCGGCGCTATTGCAGAAGCGGCAACACGACGCAAAATCTGTACTGCTAGATCGCGACGCATGAGAGAAAGAAATTGCTGCATCTGAACATCGGTCGCCAAAACAGTGGAGACCGAGAAGTCCATATCTCGCGTCATATAAATTTCTGCTTCAGGAACAATGTCGGCACCACTAACGTCATATGCCCTAAATCCAACGCGGATATTGAGGCGGTAGGCGGAAACCTGACCATTTGAGCTGTATGCCAAGATCTCTCGGCCATTGATATCGCTAGTAATTTCCAGGATGAGGTCGGCATCTTTTGGATTAATTGCCAGCTTCGCATCTGTACCCGTCAAAATGGCTGTTTGCAGATCGGCGCGCAATGGCGGGGAAGGATTGCCAGTAATGGCAATTACCTTAAATGGCAAATCTACCATTCCCCTTAAACGATAGCCACAAGCAATCAGCCCGCTGACCGGAGCCAAAGCAAATAAACCCAACACAGCACGTCTAAGAGGATTCACGCTCATGTCTTTAGCTTCTTCAGTTAGGCAACGATATTAATTAAACGACCAGGCACCACGATGACCTTCTTTGGAGTGGCGCCATTCAAAGCTTTCACAGCAGGCTCACTTTGCAAAGCCAATGCTTCAATTTGTTCCTTAGTCGCATCCGCCGGCACACGAATATCGCCACGCAACTTGCCATTAATTTGCAGCGTGATGGTGAGCTCGGTCTGAACGAGCGCAGCCTCATCTACTACTGGCCAAGGTGCATCCAAAAGAGCTCCAAAAGATGTCTCGTAAGCAATTGCTTTCCAGAGGGCATGCGTTAAATGCGGTACCACTGGATACAGCACTCGAATGAGAATACTCAAGCACTCACGCAATACTGCGGGGCGCACTGCGGCCCCTGCATCCAATTTGATTGGCTCCAAAACATTAAGCATCTTCATCGCCGCGGATACAACGGTGTTGTACTGGCGACGTTGATAGTCAAAGTTAGCCTGTTTGAGGATGGAATACACCTCACGACGCAATTCTTTTTCGGCATCATTCAAATCACCGGGCAATGCTTCGCCAGCTGAACGAATCGCATCTGCCTGACTGCTTGAATACATCCAAACACGACGCAAGAAACGAGAGGCGCCATCTACGCCAGCTCCAGACCACTCGAGCTGCTGCTCTGGTGGTGCAGCGAACATCACGAACAGACGTGCGGTATCAGCACCGTACTGATCAATTAATGCCTGAGGATCAACGCCGTTGTTCTTGCTCTTGGACATTTTCTCCACGCCGCCAATAATGACGGGTGTACCACTGGCATCACCCTTCAACTTGGCCCCTTGTGGGCGACCCTTTTCATCTAGGTCTAACTCTACGTCTAGAGGATTTAACCAAGTCTTCTTGCCATTAGCCTCTTCGGAGTAATAGGTTTCGTTGAGTACCATGCCTTGGGTTAGCAAGTTTTGGAACGGCTCATCAAAGGTGATGAGATTGAGGTCGCGCATGACCTTGGTCCAAAAACGCGCATAGAGTAAATGCAAGATCGCATGCTCAATACCGCCAATGTACTGATCCATTGGCATCCAGTATTCATTACGCTCATCGACCATAGTCTTTGCATCTGGGCCGGTGTAGCGCATGAAATACCACGATGAATCCACGAAGGTATCCATCGTGTCTGTTTCGCGACGGGCGGGTTTTCCGCATTGAGGACATTTCACATTCAGGAAATCGGCGCGCTTGTTCAGTGGGTTACCACTGCCATCTGGTACGCAATCTTCTGGCAATACGACTGGCAAATCCGCTTCAGGCACAGGAACAGCGCCACAGCCTGGATTCTGCTCATCGCCACAATGAATAATCGGAATTGGCGTACCCCAGTAACGCTGACGAGAAATACCCCAGTCTCGCAAACGGTAAGTGGTTTTAATTTCACCAATGCCCATTTTTTCTAAATCGGCTGCAACTGCGTTTACCGCCTCTTCGTGGGACATGCCATCGTACTTGCCGCTATTGAGACAAACCACATCGTCTTTTTGCGCATACCAATCTTGCCAATGGCTTGTATTGAACATCTCAGAAGGCGCACGCAAAGCAATCACTTGCTTAATCGGTAAATCATATTTGAGGGCGAAAGCAAAATCGCGTTCGTCATGCGCAGGGACACCCATGACAGCACCATCGCCGTAAGACATCAATACATAGTTGCCCACCCAAACCGGTACGGGCTCATTGGTTAAAGGATGAGTCACATACAGGCCGGTGAACATACCTTCTTTTTCTTGAGTAGCTAGGTCGGCCTCAATCACACTGCCAGTTTTGCATTTTTCAATAAACGCAGCTAAAGCAGGATTGTGAACGGCAGCCTGAGTCGCCAAAGGATGTTCAGCCGCTACCGCGCAAAAGGTCACACCCATGATGGTGTCCGCGCGCGTTGTAAAGACATACAACTGACCATCTTGGATAAAGTTGCCATGCGCATCGGCGATGTCGTGTTTAAACGCAAAACGCACACCACGACTTTTACCAATCCAGTTTTGCTGCATGGTCTTGACACGCTCAGGCCAACCCAAGCCGTCTAAGCCTGAAAGTAATTGCTCAGCATATGCAGTGATGTTGAAGTAGTAACCAGGAATCTCCCGCTTTTCAACCAAAGCGCCTGAGCGCCAACCGCGCCCATCAATTACCTGCTCATTAGCCAAAACCGTTTGATCAATGGGATCCCAGTTCACCACTTGAGTCTTACGGTAGGCAATACCTTTTTCAAGCATCTTCAAAAAGAGCCATTGATTCCAACGATAGTAATCTGGACTACAAGTAGCTACTTCACGCGACCAATCAATTGCTAGACCCATCGCTGCCATTTGCTTTTTCATATAAGCAATGTTGTCGTAGGTCCATTGCGCTGGCGGCACTTTATTCTGAATCGCCGCATTTTCCGCAGGCATACCAAAGGCATCCCAGCCCATCGGCATCAACACGTTATATCCCTGCATACGCAACTGTCGCGCCATCACATCATTGATGGTGTAGTTACGAACATGCCCCATATGCAACTTACCAGATGGGTAAGGCAACATAGAACAAGCGTAGTACTTTGGCTTTGGTTTACCAGAAGCGTCTACGGCATTCTCGGTAACTTTATACACTTGCGCACTATCCCAATCAGCTCGCGCTGCCGACTCGATACTGCGGTGGTCGTAATCCTTACTCATTCAATACAACTCTTTTCTTCTATTTTTATTGACTAATTAATATTGGTTAACAGTGATCATCTTTGATGATTTACTTGCGAAGACCAAGTACATCTTGCATGTCATACAAACCAGTGGCCTGAGCTTGCAAGAAACGTGCGGCACGCAATGAACCTTGGGCATAGGACTGACGGCTAGAAGACTTATGGCTGATTTCAATGCGCTCACCATCACCAGCAAATAACACGGTGTGGTCACCTACGATATCGCCACCCCGAATAGTCGCAAAACCAATCGAGCCTTCTTTACGCTCACCGGTATGGCCTTCACGGGCATAGACAGCTACATCATCCAACTTCTCACCCAACGCATCGGCGATCACCTCTCCCATCTTCAAAGCGGTTCCAGAAGGAGCGTCTACCTTGTGACGATGATGAGCCTCAATAATCTCGATGTCGTAACCTTGGTTCAGCATTTTTGCTGCAATCTCCAGCAACTTGAAGGTCGCGTTGACGCCAACACTCATATTGGGGGCAAACACAATCGCCAAATTTGCTGAAGCTTTTTTAAGATTGTCGATTTGTTCAGCACTTAAACCCGTTGTGCCAATAATCATTTTGCTGCCAGTCTTTTGCGCTACCGCAAGATGCGCCATCGTGCCCTCTGGGCGAGTGAAGTCGATTAAAAATTCAGCCCCAGTCAAAGCCTTCGAAATATCAGATGTAATCGCTACGCCTGTTTTTTTACCCAAGAAAGCGCCGGCATCTTCACCCAACTGCGGGCAAGAGTCATGCTCTAGTGCGCCTACCAATTCAGCATCGGGACTATTTAAAACAGCCTCGATCAACATTTTTCCCATGCGGCCAGTAGCACCGGCAATTGCGATTTTCATCATTTATATCTTCGTTTCTTATTAAGGTTGCTGAAAGAGTTCACTCAGCATCAACACAAAAAATCTTTATTTAGCTTCACTAGCCTGCGGAGCATTCAGAGCGCCGGGGCCTAACTGCTGGAGGTCGGGCTGAGCTTCTGGCTGTTTCTTTGAAAAACTAAAAAAGTCCCAAAAAGAACTGCTGGTAGTAGCGGCAGGCACAACCGCACCAGCAGGCAAATTATCTGTTGGACTAGGAACCAGTAACTCAGGCTGCTGTAAAGGAGGTGTCACTGGAGGCTTGTTAGAACCAGTCATCACATCCCAGAATGATCTCTTGGTTTTTGCGTAGCCATCGATTTCAGCGACTAACTCGACTTCGGTTGGCAATGCATCACCCTGGAATTTAACCAACTTATCACCTTCAAAAAAGACCGTCACGCGACGGTCTTTGCCCATCACTTGACCGGCACGCTTGAATTCAAAAACGTAGTCCCAGCGATTGGCGTGGAAATAACTTGCAAGCAAAGGTGTGCCCAAAATTTGACGAACCTGCTCGCGACTCATCCCCACTTGCAACTTCGCGTATTGCTCACTAGAAATAAAGTTGCCCTGCACCACGTCTGGCACATAAGGACGAAATACTTTATTCATCCAGGCGCGCTGGGTTTCATCTACCGCACTAGTGCAAGCAGAAATAGCAAAAGAGCCCCCAATCACAGCGATCAGCAGCCCAAAACGAGCAAGGCTAAACACCCTAGAAATAGAGTTCAAAAGACGGGTAAAAAGTAGAGGGCAATTTTGCATGGCAGGCCGTATCATTAAGACATTGATTTTAGCTCCCAAACCCATGAATATGAACCAAAACCCGACTCCTGCAGATTTACGCGACATTGGCCTAAAAGCTACTGGTCCACGCATGAAAATCCTGGATTTTTTCCATCAAAACGGCGGCACGCATTTCAGTGCAGAAGACGTCTTTATGGCCCTAGCCAAAGATGACAAGGAAATTGGTTTGGCAACGGTATATCGGGTGCTCACCCAGTTTGAACAGGCAGGACTTCTACTGCGTAGCCACTTTGAGTCTAGCAAGGGGGATAGCAGAGCCATTTATGAGCTCAATGAAGGGCAACATCATGACCACTTGGTTTGCCTAGATTGCGGCCATGTAGAGGAGTTTGTGGATGAGGCAATCGAGAAAAGACAGCGCGATATTGCTAAAAACCTTGGTTTTAAGCTCCAGGAGCACTCTTTAGCGATGTATGGGCACTGCCAGAAGAAGAATTGCCGTAATAAGCCAAAGCTATAAATTTCTGCAAGATAAGAGCAAATAATGAAAAAAGACCTCAATTGAGGTCTTTTTTACATCATTAACAGAATTTTAACGGCTGTTAATGCATATTTCCGGAGAAATTCTTATTTCACAGCCATCAATGCTTCAGCGGCATTGAGCATCTGTACTGAATAACCCCACTCGTTGTCGTACCAAGCCAAGACTTTCACAAGCTTGCCATCGGCAGAAACGCGCGTTTGGGAGGCGTCATAAATACTAGGACGCGGGTCGTGATTGAAATCGATGGATACCAAAGGCAAGGTATTGAAGCCCAAAATGCCCTTCAACTCACCTTCGCTGGCTGTTTTGAGGATGGAATTGACTTCATCCACGCTCGTAGCGCGACTAGCGGCGAAAGTTAAATCCACTACAGAAACGTTGATCACAGGAACGCGCATCGCAAATCCATCAAAACGACCTGCTAAAGCTGGCAATACCAAACCAACTGCTTTTGCTGCACCTGTTTTGGTAGGAATCATGCTGGTCACTGCGGAACGGGCACGGCGCATATCCTTGTGATACACGTCAGTCAATACTTGGTCATTAGTAAATGCGTGAATCGTGGTCATCAAACCAGACTCAATGCCAATCTTCTCTAACAGTGGTTTCACCAATGGAGCCAAACAGTTGGTTGTGCAGCTCGCATTCGAAACAACGATATCGCTTGGCTTAAGTACCTGTTGGTTTACGCCGTAAACAATCGTGGCATCCACGTCTTTTTCACCAGGAGCAGAAATAAGCACCTTCTTCGCGCCTTGGGAGATGTGAACCATGGCCTTCTCTTTGGAAGTGAATTTGCCAGAACATTCCAAAACCAGATCCACACCCAACTCGCCCCATGGGGTTTCCAAAGGATTGCGTGTTGAGAACATTTTGATGCGATCGCCATTCACCACCATGCAATCGCCATCTACTGTTACTTCAGCAGGAAAACGGCCGTGCGCGGAATCATATTGCGTAAGGTGTGCATTGATATCGATATCGCCCATGGCATTAATCGCCACGATTTTGATATCCCGTCTTGGCTTGCCATTCACTTGATCTTCATACAAAGCACGCAAGACCATGCGACCAATACGACCATAACCATTAATTGCGACACGAATTGTCATTCCATTCCCCTTACTAATATTAAATTCTTAAACCAACGTTGTTGAGCTGAGCTTTATTTCTGTGCAATGCATTGCTTTACAGTTTTGGCAATCTGATCAACCGTTAAACCAAAGTACTCGTATAACTGCGGCGCAGGTGCTGACTCACCAAAGGTATCCACACCATGCACAGCTGCGCAACCGTACTTCCACCAGAAATCACTCACGCCTGCTTCAACAGCAATGCGCGGAATATTGGCCGGCAATACTTTTGCTTTGTAGGCAGCATCCTGTTGATCAAATACTGTTGTAGACGGCATCGACACTACGCGAATGCCAAGGCCTTCAGCTTCTAGACGATCCGCTGTTTGTAATGCCAAGGCAATTTCAGAACCAGTAGCAATGATCACTGCGTCAATCTTTGTTTTCTTTGGGTCACGTAGAACATAGCCACCGCGAGCGATATCTTTAATCTGCTGGCTATTACGTGAAACAAATGGGCAATTTTGACGACTGAAGATCAATGCGCTTGGACCGTTCTTACGCTCAACCGCAGCACCCCAAGCAACGGCGCTTTCAGTGGTATCGCATGGACGCCAAACCATTAGGTTCGGAATCAAACGCAAGCTAGCTACATGCTCAACTGATTGATGGGTTGGGCCGTCTTCACCCAAACCAATGGAGTCATGTGTAAAGACGAAAATGCTACGCAACTTCATCAATGCTGCCATACGCAAAGCATTGCGACTGTAGTCAGAGAAGGTGAGGAAAGTGCCGCCAAACGGAATGTATCCGCCATGTAAAGCGATACCGTTCATGATGGCGCTCATACCAAATTCACGAACACCGTAATTGATATGGTTACCCCATTGATCCGCGCGCACTGGTTTGCAGGTTGACCAATTTGTTAAATTAGAACCAGTTAAGTCAGCAGATCCACCCATGAACTCTGGCAACGCAGGAGCCAAAGCCTCGATAGCATTTTGACTTGCTTTGCGAGTAGCGATAGTTTCCGCTTTAGATTGACACGTCTTGAGATATGCATCAAGCGTAGATGAAAAATCTTTAGATAAATCACCTTGCATGCGACGCTGCAATTCAGAAGCTAACTCTGGATATTTATTTCTATACGCTTGGAATTCTTTATTCCACTCGTGCTCAGCAGCTTGTCCACGTTTCTTGAAGTCCCAAGCCTCATAAATATCATTCGGAATTTCAAACGGCGCATACGGCCAGTTCAATGCCACACGCGTTGCAGCAATTTCCGCAGCGCCCAAAGGAGAGCCATGCACCTTATCGCTACCAGCCATATTGGGTGAGCCTTGACCAATAGCAGTCTTACAGCAAATCAAGGTTGGTTTGTCACTCTTCTTCCCTTTCGCAATCGCCTCGGAGACCGCTTCAGCACTATGACCATCCACATCGCGAATCACATTCCAACCATAAGCTTCGAAACGCTTTGGCGTGTCCTCGTTAAACCAAGAAACGACTTTGCCATCAATGGAGATACCGTTGTCATCCCACAGCGCAATCAACTTATTGAGTTTGAGTGTGCCCGCTAATGAACAGACCTCATGACTAATGCCTTCCATCAAACAACCGTCACCTAGAAATACGTAGGTGTAGTGATCAACAATATTGTGACCAGGGCGATTGAATTCTTCAGCCAATAATTTTTCCGCAAGCGCCATACCGACTGCATTAGAAATGCCCTGACCCAGCGGTCCAGTAGTCGTTTCTACGCCAGGTGTAATTCCATACTCAGGATGTCCCGGTGTTTTGCTATGCAGTTGACGGAAATTTTTCAACTCACCAATTGGTAAGTCGTAACCAGTCAGATGCAACAAGGAATACAACAGCATCGAGCCATGACCATTTGATAAAACAAAGCGATCTCGATTCATCCAATGCGGATCCGTCGGGTTGTGCTGTAAATGATCGTTCCATAGACCGACTGCGATATCGGCCATACCCATCGGCATTCCAGGATGACCTGAATTGGCTTGTTGAACTGCATCCATGGATAAAGCGCGAATGGCATTGGCCATACGAATTTGAAGGTTTGACATCGTAAATTTGGTCTCGAGGAAAATAAATTAGCTATATTTCAGTAATGCCTCAATTTTATCTTCCCGGCCCATGGGAAACCCAAAAGCCAGCCACCCTCACTTCCGAGCTTGCACATCATTTGCGCGTTCGACGGATTCAGGTCGGCGAATTCTTCCCCATCTTTGACGGTGAGGGCCATGTAGCCAAGGCAAAACTGCTATCTCTGAGCAATAAAACTGGGGAGGCCGAGTTAAGCGATGTTCGCCAAGATACCCACCGTGAGAGCCCTTACGCCATCACTCTGGCCCAAGGGCTTGCTGGAGGCGATAAGATGGACTGGATCGTTGAAAAGGGCATTGAAACGGGGGCTCAAGTGATTGTGCCGCTTCAGTGCGAACGTTCCGTGATTAAATTAACCCGCTCAAGCGATGCTGAACGCGCCCAAAAACGGGTATTGCATTGGCAAGGCATTGTTCAGGCAGCCTGCGAGCAATGCGACCGGACTGTCTTTGCTACGGTTGAGCCAATACAAGTTTTTCAAAGTTATCTACAAAAGCCTCAAAAAGCTAAACTTAAGCTACTTTTAAGCCCAGATACCGACAAAAGTCTGTATTCAGTACTGATTGAAGAAACGCCGCAAGACGTGATTCTGATGATTGGGCCGGAAGGTGGCCACTCGCCAGAGGAGGAGGCATTGGCAGCGGCTGCAGGTTATCAAATCGTTTCTTTGGGCGACCGCATATTACGGACTGAGACTGCTGGGGTAGTTGCCATCACTGCCGTACATAGTGTTTGGGACCCAGAAATGCAAAAGCGCCTCAAATAGAGGCGCTTTTCAGAGTGCTGAATGCTTTTAAGCGAATGAGTAGAACACGCGATAAGGTGTACGACGCTCAGACCAAAAGTCCACCGCATCACGGAATACATCCAAGAGCGTTTCACGGGCTTCCTTGTCAAACTTCTGGGTACAAGGCAAACCTTCGAGCACCACAACGAAACCAGGCTGTGGACCTGACTTATCTACTGTGGTGGTTAAAGCATCTAGCAATGGGTCAAAATTCTTGGCCTGCTGCTTAGTAAATGAGTAAGCAATCGCAATCGCCTCTAAAACCTCACCCTTAGTCATGGCATTAGCGCAATTAGCGTAAATGAAATGTTGGCCGAGCTCAGTAGCAGCTTCCTGTAGATCCGGAGTACGGAAAGCACGAATAGATTGCACAATATTAGGGCGCACACTGCGCAACATTGCCGGCGGTCCGGCATCGCGAACTGCCAAAGCGGCACGCCAAGAAGCTGTCACTTTTTTCCCCGAAACTTGATTTGCTGCATAGGTTTGTAAACGAGATAAGCCACCCTCAGCGTAGATGTTGGCCGCAGAGGACTCAGTTTCAAGTCGATCATTGCTATCCCAACTTTCAGCCCGACTGTGTTCGTCAAAGCCTACTGTGGTGCCGTTTTCAGAGCGATTATTCATGATGGGTGCTAGGTTACCCTTAACACGCCATCAAATCAAGCCCAATTACAGTGTATTTTATATAAACCATTGATTTATATAATAATTATTTATGTTAGTTACTGCTAACTAACATAAATAAAGCCAGTTGCTTAGGTATTAAGCAACCCCTCTCGCATTGCTTGCTGCCTCAACTACAGCCAAAGTAGTGACATTCACGATACGACGCACTGTTGCTGCTGGTGTCAGGATATGGATTGGTTTGGCCACACCTAAAAGCAGCGGTCCAATTGCAATTCCATTGCCTGCGGCAGTCTTCAGTAAGTTGTAAGAAATGTTCGCCGCATCAATATTTGGCAATACGAGCAAGTTCGCGTCACCCTTCAATGGGGATGAAGTTACAGCGCCAGCGCGAATGGTTTCATCCAAAGCGCTATCGCCGTGCATCTCTCCGTCAATCTCCAGACTTGGATCCGCTTTTTGAATCAAAGCGAGAACTTCGCGCATCTTCACTGCAGATGGCGCGCTGCTTGAGCCAAAGTTAGAGTGGGATAGCAGGGCGACTTTAGGGGCTATGCCCAATTTACGCATCTCGCTAGCAGCCATGAGTGTCAGTTCAGCCAACTGCTCAGCGCTTGGGTCAATATTAATGTGGGTATCTACCAAGAACACTTGGCGTCCCGGCAAAATCAAACCGGACATCGCGCCATAGACATTAGCACCAGGCTCACGACCAACCACCTCATCGACATATTTCAAATGGGTGGACAAGTTGCCAATGGTTCCACAAATCATGCCGTCAGCCATGCCTTTGCTGATCATCAGAGAACCAATCAAGCTATGGCGTCGACGCGTTTCTAGCTTGGCATATGACTCGGAAACGCCCTTACGCTCAGTCAAACCTAGATAGGTTTGCCAGAAATCACGGTAGCGCGAATCATTCTCTGGATTGACGATTTCAAAATCATCGCCAGATTTCATGCGCAATCCAAATTTCTCAATGCGATGCTCAATCACTGCTGGACGACCAATCAAAATTGGAGTCGCAAGATGCTCATCGATGATGATTTGCACAGCACGCAATACGCGCTCATCTTCACCTTCAGCAAACACGATGCGTTTTTGATTTACAGGCACACGCTTAGCAATACTAAACAATGGCTTCATCAAAGTACCAGAGTGATACACAAATTGTTGCAACTGATTGCGATACGCATCAAAGTCTTTAATCGGACGCTGCGCTACGCCATCATCCATCGCCGCTTTTGCAACCGCGGGAGCGATGACTGTAATCAAGCGTGGGTCAAATGGTTTTGGAATTAAATATTCCGGGCCAAACGAAAGGTTCTCAATACCGTAAACAGAAGTCACTACCTCGCTCTGCTCAGCTTGCGCCAACTCGGCTACAGCCTTGACCGCTGCCACTTCCATACCGCGAGTAATCGTTGTAGCGCCAACGTCTAAAGCACCACGGAAAATGAATGGGAAGCACAAAACGTTATTGACTTGGTTTGGATAGTCGGTACGCCCAGTAGCCATCACCGCATCGGGACGAACTTCCTTCACTTCCTCAGGAAGAATCTCTGGAGTTGGGTTCGCTAAGGCATATACCAATGGCTTAGGTGCCATCTTCTTCACCATGTCTTGCTTGAGTACGCCACCAGCGGACAGACCCAAGAAAATATCCGCGCCTTCAATCGCTTGATCCAATGTGCGCAATTCTGTCTCTTGGCAGAATGGCTCTTTCTCAGGATCCATTAATTCTTTACGGCCCTTATAAGCAACACCCGCTAAATCGGTTACCCAAATATTTTTACGCTGAATACCGAGGTCAACCAATAAATCTAGACAAGCCAAAGCAGCTGCGCCAGCGCCAGATGTCACCAACTTCACATCGCCAACATTTTTTCCAACGACTTTTAAGCCATTCAAGATTGCCGCTGCAACCACGATTGCCGTTCCATGTTGATCATCATGGAAGACTGGAATCTTCATGCGCGCTTGCAACTTGCGCTCAACCACGAAACAATCCGGCGCTTTAATATCTTCAAGATTGATACCACCAAAAGTGGGCTCAAGCGCTGCGATGATTTCTACTAATTTGTCAGGATCGTTCTCATTGACTTCGATATCGAATACATCAATGCCAGCAAACTTCTTAAATAGAACCGCCTTACCTTCCATCACTGGCTTACTGGCCAATGGCCCAATATTTCCTAAGCCTAGTACCGCGGTACCGTTAGTAATCACACCGACTAAATTGCCGCGCGCTGTGTAGCGGAAGGCATTGGCAGGATCTTTTGCAATCTCTTCACACGCCGCGGCAACGCCTGGGGTGTAAGCCAAAGCGAGGTCTCGCTGATTGGTTAACTGCTTTGTTGGGGCAATTTCGATTTTTCCCGGAACAGGAAACTCGTGATAGTGGAGAGCTGCTGCTCTTAAATCCGCTATTTGTTGTTCTTTGCTGCTATTGCTTGGTTTACTCATCAGTTCACTCATCAATAAGACGTATTCAAGTCTCCAATTCTATTCCTCTCGGATGAAAGACTCCCAAGAGCCATAAAATGGGGCATGCAATCTCAATCCACCCAACTTGGCGAATTCGATCTGATTCAGCGTTTCTTTAAAACGCAATCGGAAGCCATGCTCGCCAATGGCGCTGGATCAATAGAGCTTGGCATTGGTGATGATTGCGCCTTATTGAGTCTCAAACCAGATGAAGAACTGGCGATTACTACCGATATGCTGGTTGAAGGCAGGCACTTTTTTGCAGGCGCCAACCCTCAATGGCTCGGATGGAAAGCCTTAGCAGTAAACCTCTCAGACCTAGCAGCCATGGGGGCTCAGCCCCTAGGCTTCACACTGGCACTTGCCTTACCAAGTTCTGATTCAGTCTGGCTAGAAGCCTTTAGCAAGGGGCTATTTGCAATTGCCAATCAATTCTCCTGCCCGCTGATTGGCGGCGACACTACCGCAGGCCCACTCAATATTTGCATCACCGCTTTTGGAGCCATTCCAAAAGGGAAATCCATTCGAAGATCAGGGGCATTAGCTGGTGACGATATTTGGGTTTCTGGAGAAGTGGGTGACGCGCGACTTACTCTTGCTGCACTGCGTCATGAAATCACATTGGCTGACGGTGATCTTGAGCGCATTCAATCTCGCATGCACCAACCAAGCCCTAGAGTTGAGCTTGGATTAGCCTTACGAGAAATCGCGCACTCCGCTTTAGACATCTCTGACGGTTTATTGGGGGACTTACGACATATCTTGAAGCAATCCAATAAGGATGCGGAAATCCTTTTGGACCACATTCCTAAATCAGCTACCCTACTTAAACAATCCATCGCCATTCAAAATCAATTTGCTGCATGCGGTGGAGATGATTACGAGCTCTGCTTCACCGCCGCCGCCAATCAACGGGCTGCGATTGAGGCGATCGGCGCAAACTTGAAGCTTCCATTGACACGAATTGGCAGCATCATGCCAATGAAACACGGCGCTCCTAAAATTAGTCTCATTAGCGCAGACGGCATGAAACTAAGCTCACCAGAAGCGCAAACCCTCCTTCAATCATTCGATCACTTTGCATGAACCAGCCATCAGATAAACCTAGCGCAGTGCACCCAACATACAAGTGGGTATTTGGTTCTGCAAGCCGTGCCCTCGCCTTTGGATTGGGTAGTGGGTTAGCGCCGATTGCACCCGGCACAGCAGGAACGCTGTGGGCGTGGGCCGCTTTTCTACTGGGTCAACTGTTTTTAAGCGCCTCAGAATTTCTTTGGTTGATTTGCGGCGGGATCCTATTGGGTTGCTGGATATGTGGACAGGTCAGCGAAGAATTGGGGAAAAAAGATTTTGGCGGAATTGTGTGGGACGAGATCGTCGCTTTCTGGCTCGTCCTAGTGCTCATCATGCCAACTTCGATCTGGATGCAATTTCTGGCATTCGCCCTCTTTCGTTTTTTTGATGCTGTTAAGCCAGGTCCAATTGGCATGATTGACGCGCATTTCAAAAAAATGGAAGGTAGCAATGACGCCACCCCTTCAAGTACTGGTCAAATTTTATGGCGAGGCTTTGGCATCATTGCCGATGATATTGCTGCTGCAATTTTCACCTTGCTTACTATCGCACTAGTACAAATAGGAATCCAATATTTCTCATGAAAAATAATATTGATCCACAGCATGAGGTGGCGAGAGCCATAGCCCATGTCTTACTCGGCAGAGCTTGGAAAATTGCACTGGCTGAATCTTGTACTGGGGGCTTGGTATGCGCCACCCTAACGGATCTCGCAGGCTCAAGCGAATGGTTTGAACGAGGCTTTATCACTTATAGCAATCAAGCCAAAATCGAGTGCCTAGATGTACCAGCAGAAACGATCCAATCATTTGGAGCGGTTAGTGAAGAAGTAGCTAGAGCCATGGCAGAAGGAGCAGCAAGCAAAGCTAAGGCAGACGCCGCAATCTCCATTACTGGCATCGCTGGCCCAAGCGGTGGCTCAGTAGAGAAACCTGTGGGCACCGTTTGTTTTGGGTGGGCACTCAAAGGACATGAGCAAAATAATGTCACTGAAATCATCACTGCGACCAAACATTTTGATGGCGATCGCCAAACAGTACGAGAACAAGCGCGCGATTACGCGCTCTCTAAATTTTTAGAATTACTGAAACCTAAAAACGCTTAGTGATTGAAGCTTGGTTGTTAGCGCGAGCTCAGCCAGCCCTTGTGACGGAAGTACCATAAAGGGATCATCGCTGAAATCACCATCGAAATAATCGCAACTGGATAGCCCCAAGCTTCTTCTAGCTCTGGCATGTAACGGAAGTTCATGCCCCAAACACTTGCTAGCAAGGTTGGCGGCATCAATGCAACGGATACCACCGAGAAGATCTTGATGATCTTACTTTGGTTCAAATTAATAAAACCAACTGTCGCATCCATCAAGAAGTTAATCTTGTCGAATAAGAAGGCAGTATGGTTTTCTAATGAATCAATATCGCGCAAAATCTGACGCGCTTCTTCTTGTTGCTCATCAGATAGTAATTTGCTACGCATTAAGAAAGATAATGCACGCCGGGTATCCATCACATTACGACGAATACGACCATTAGTATCTTCTTCTTTCGCAATCGTTTCGAGAACTTCTTCGGCGTCATTGTCAGTAATGTCATCTTGAAGAACGCGCTTACCGGCTTGCTCAAGATTTTCATAAACCTCTTCCAAGGCATCGGCAGAATATTCTGCATCCGTGGAGTACAAATCGAGCAGCACATCTTTCGCATTGCTCACAGACCCAGGGCGTAAGCGCGCGCGTAAGCGAACCAAACGGAATACTGGCAAATCTTCATCATGAATAGAGAACAAGACCTGCTTGGTCATGACAAAAGCGACTCGTACGTTACGAGAAGTCTCTTCTTCGTCCAAGAGAAAATCAGTGCGAATGTGGAGATGGCCGTCATCCGCCTCGAAATAGCGAGCAGAAGCCTCTAAATCGCCTAAATCATCTAATTCTGGGAGAAGTACGCCAAAAGCCTCTTTAATCCACAGGAGCTCTTCCTCCTCTGGGTCAACAACGTCGATCCAGATAGGATTTGAGTATTGCAACAATTCATTGCGATCTTCGACTTGCTCTTGAGAGAGGCGGCCATTTTGCAGGACGAACAAGTTGATCATGGTGAACTCCTAAGGAATGTGCGCTAGTTTATCCTATAGAACATGACAGTTTCACTAAAACAAGCCTAAATCGAATGAACTCCAGCTCAAATACCTTTACCCAGCAACTCCAATCCGCATGGGCTTCCCAAGGCAGCATGCTGTGTGTGGGCTTTGATCCAGACCCAAAACGCCTACCCCTATCACTACAAGGGAAACCAGAGGGCATTTTTGAATTCTGTCGTGAAATTGCCGATGCGACTGCGGATGTGGTCTGCTCCTTTAAGCCTCAGTTCGCTTATTTCGCATCCCAAAGAGCTGAGTCCCAGCTAGAAAAGCTCGTGACCTACCTCAAGGATCGATACCCCCATATTCCAGTTATCTTGGACTCCAAGCGCGGAGATATTGGCAGCACCGCTGACCACTATGCCCTAGAGGCCTTTGAGCGCTATGGAGCCGATGCCGTTACCGTCAATCCCTATATGGGCTTTGACACCATCGAGCCCTATCTCAAGCATGCTGGCAAAGGCGTGATCGTGCTGTGCCGCACCTCTAACCCTGGAGGTTCAGACCTACAGTTCCTGAACGTTTCTCCAAATGGCGAACCCCTCTACTTGCATATCGCCAAGCTGGCTGCGGAAAAATGGAATCGCTCGGGGCAAATTAGCTTGGTCGTTGGCGCCACCTTCCCCGAAGAAATTGCCAAAGTACGTGAGATCGTTGGCGATATGCCCTTATTAATTCCGGGAATTGGGGCTCAAGGCGGCGATATTGATGCAACTGTGAAAGCTGGCAGCATTCCGAACAAACCAGGCACTGGGATGATGATTAACTCTTCTAGAGCCATCTTGTACGCCAGCTCAGGCAATGATTTTGCTGAAGCTGCCAGAGCGGTTGCGATTGCCACAAGAGATGCTTTGCGCACTGCGGCCAGTAAATAACGATTGCTTTAAGCAAGCGCCTTATCGGGTCTTGGCTTTTGGAGCGGGCGCCAAAGCTACCCGATCCATGTTTTCTAGAATGAAGTCCTGACGGGTCGGGAAATGAATATTGGCCCGGCGGCAATATTGCACCTTGTCGAAACATTTTGGAGCCGGCAAAGCCGAAGCTAAGACTGCTGCTTGCTCACGACTGAGCAATGCTGGGCTCACACCAAAATAATGTTGAGAGGCCGCGCCAATACCAAAAATGCCTTCACCCCACTCTACTGAATTGAGATAGATCTCATAAAGACGCTGTTTAGAAAGCATGGTCTCCAACAAACCGGTAATCAGCAGCTCTTGCGCTTTGCGTAAGTAATTTTGCTCAGACGACAGGAATAGATTTTTTGCTAACTGTTGGGTAATGGTTGATCCGCCACGCAAAGCAGTTTTGGACTTACCTCGTCCCTGTTGATTGAGTTGCGCATTTTTAGCCCAAGCCTTTTGCATATCTTCAACACGCACACCCATGTGTTGAAAAAAGATATCGTCCTCACTCACCAAGACGGCTCGCTTGAGATTCGATGAAATCTTGTCATAAGGCACCCAAGAAGACTGAATCGGGCACGACCATTGAAGACCACAAAGCCGCCAACGCTCCGCCCTCTGAAAAGCAGTGCTATCTGGATTAATCACTGCCCACAATCCAATCTGAATCACAAAGTAAATTTGCATAGCGACAAAGCCGCCAAGAACACACTTTAAGAAATATCGAAGCCAGCGCATCGATTACTCAGTCAGAAATGATTAAGCGCGTAACTCAGCCAAGACGGCACGAGGATCAATTGCTTTACTCAAGTCAGCGCCACGCCAGATTAAGAAGGCATCAGCAGCTTGCTCAACCAACATGCCCAAGCCATCGCTTACGCGCGCGCCTCTATGTAGGGCTTGCTGCATAAAGGCAGTCAATTTTCCATAAACCATATCGTAGGCAAACGATTGCGGAACAAAAATATGGCTTGCAGCGATGTCGCTAATCGGTGACTCGTCTGAGAGACCGGCGGCAGTAGCATTGATCACCAGATCAAAAGATGTCGTTTTGCTCGAGTCTTCCAACTCACTCAAAGTGACTGATTGCAAAGAAACATGGTGTGTGCTAGCCATTGAATGAAACAGGGCAACTAATTCATCGGCTTTAGCGGCAGAGCGATTGGCGATAGTGATTGCTTGAGGTGCCTGCTCTAGTAATGGGCCTAGCACCCCACGAGAAGCACCGCCAGCACCAAGGAGCAAAATACGCGACCCTTGAATTTGAATGCCTTGGGCCAATACATCTCGCACGAGTCCAGCACCATCGGTATTGTCACCAAAGATTTTTCCGTTTTGAATGCGCAAGGTATTTACCGCTCCTGCTAATTGCGCACGCGGCGTTAGTTCATCAGCAAACGCCTGGGCATCCAATTTAAATGGGATGGTGACATTCATCCCTTTACCGCCAGCTGCGAAAAATTCTTTAGCGACTTTCTCAAATTCACCGAGCTCGGGCTGCAAACGCCCATAGTGAATGGCCTGATCAGACTGCTCGGCAAATCGTTGATGAATCGCAGGCGATTTGCTATGGCCGATTGGATTTCCAGCAACAGCATAGACATCCAACCCTGGAAACTGGGCTGGATCAGTATGCAAGTCGGCAGTGTTTACATGATTCATATTCATGACAGGATAAGCGAAATTCTGAAACCCATTTCTAAATCATTAATGGCGTAGCTCTAGGCGGTCAGACCCATCTCGCGCGAACTCAAAGGTAGAAATCCAATCCAAGATATCAATCTGATTGCGCATTTCCATAGGGAATGGACCAAAAGGCGCAGAGGCTCGCACAATTGCTAAAGCCTGTCGGTCTAACTCAGGGTTTCCTGAACTTCGCCCAATACTCAAGCCGTCCTTACCTTGCGCATTGTTGGCAATGCGTCCTTGCGCATCCACACTCACCACAATCACCAAGCTGCCATACAAAGGTCGGCCATTAGCACGTGGAAAGAAAGCGCTACCGTAGGCCTCTATTTTCTGACGCATAGCGTCATAGTACTGGGCAAATACAACCGCTTTTGTACTGGCACCAGTTAACACCTTGCGACGTGGCTCACGACCATTGGCTTGTAAACGCTTTGCCAGTTCGGCCTCTAGGGAATTCAATTGTTGCGCAAGTTTCTTTTCATCTCCGCTCTTGCGACCACCCGATTGCCCCTGCTGCGCATCCAACTTTGCCAACATTTGCTTTTGCTGCTTTTCCAAAATCTCTAAACGCGCCTCCGCACCAAGTCTTGCTCGATGTACGGCTGTAGCATCTTGGTTGGAGGTATTGCCCCCTCCATGAAGATCTGCCTGAGCCAATTGATTCGCCTGCTTCGGAGCCACTTGATTACTGGCATTTACTAGCACCACGCTTAATGGCGTATTCAGGCGACGATTTTGAACTTCACTCATCCCCCAGCGGAAAGACAGAAAGATCAAGTGAAGCAATAGAGACACGCACAGTGCAAAGCGAAATGGGTAGCGTCGCCAAGCGCCCTGCATATATTCCAGAGACTGCGTGAGCTTAGGTGGGAGTTGCATTACTCTCAAGAACCTCAGGAGACTCAATCTGAAGAACGCGCACCCCAGCCGTTAATTGCAGAAGATCCACATCGGAAATCATGACTTCCGCACGAGTCATACGTGGATGGGTAGCAAGTTCAGGAACTGGCAAATGCAAAGGTATTGGCTCAACACGCGACATCCCTTCTTTGAGGTGTCTTACAAAAACTGATTTTGAATCACCATCCTGCACGATCCAACGTAAACACCAATATTTTTCGAGTCGATCTTGATATTCGCCATAGGCTTGATA
Source organism: Polynucleobacter sp. AP-Nino-20-G2 (assembly GCF_018688235.1). Lineage (NCBI taxonomy): Bacteria > Pseudomonadati > Pseudomonadota > Betaproteobacteria > Burkholderiales > Burkholderiaceae > Polynucleobacter > Polynucleobacter sp. AP-Nino-20-G2. The sequence continues at coordinate 206,420 of NZ_CP061313.1, read as the reverse complement.
GCAAGACTCAAAATCAGCGGCAATACCCATTAAGGTCGCATCCCGTGGTGGAAACGGTGCAACCATTTTGGCGGTAATACCGTGTTTCGCCAAAGCAAGGAGCTGCCATTGATTCACCAAGTCAGAGTAACGACGCAGTGGCGATGTGCACCACGCGTAGTAATCCAAACCTAAACCTTCGTGAGGACCTGGAGTGGTTTGCATACGAGTACGCAAAGGACCCCAACCCTTTTGAGTGCGAAAGAGCCCAGGTAAACCATGATCAGCTAGTAAGCGTCCCGAAGCGCTATTGCAATAAATCATCCACTCAGCAACGATCGTATCCAAGATCGATCCTCGCTGACGTGGCGTGATATCGACTCTCTGCACCCCTTCATGCTCTTTAATCTGAAAATGAAAATCTCTCGCCAAAGCATTCGAATCCAGCACGCCTAATTGCTCGGCGCGCAAACCATTCGCCACGCGCTGCTCTTGGCGCCCCGCATGCAATAGCTTGGCGGCAGACCACAAGACATTCAGTTCCTGACGATATGGAAAGTCTGAACCCTCATCCATCAAACTGGCTTCAGTCACTTGATGCTCTAGGTTCTCAAGGCGAAGATTGGAGGCCATTGGCACCATTTCCGCGCGCAACTGAAGAGATTCTTTATCAACAACGCCCTGCGCATCAATATCTACATAAATAGATAAAGCAGGTCGAGGGGCGCCCTCATCCAGAGAGAACTGTGCAATCACCGCATCGGGCAACATCGTAATCTTATCGCCTGGAAAATAGACTGTAGACATGCGGGTACGCGCGATGCGATCCAAGACATCATCTTTTGCAATCGCTAGACCAGGGGCGGCAATATGAATGCCAATCCGATACCCACCTTCTGATAAGGCTGTCACCGACAACGCATCATCGATTTCAGTGGTGCCGGAATCATCAATCGAAAACGCAGCAACATCCGCAAGAGGCAAATCAGAAATGGCCGCTTCTAAGGCTGCCTGATCAACTACTGCAGACGCATCATGAGCAGAGCCGCCTGGGAAATGCGCCTTTAAGAACATTCCTTGGTGATATTGCAAGGGCGAATCAATCGCGCCACAGCGAATCATGAGTTGCGCGGGCGATTCGCCAGACTCTGTGCAGGCGGAGATTAATGCTTTATATGCAGAAGTATTTTTATCCGGCGAGAAGAGTAGCTGGTTGGCTTGTGACTTTAGCGCCTCAGGAAACACTCCAGACACCAACTCTTGTTGCCAAGCTGCTTGTTGCTCTAATTCTTTTTGCTTGCGTTCGAGCGCAGCTAGACCCGCTTGCAACTGCTCCAACGGCGCACGTTGAAAACGTCCTCGCCCCTTGCGACGAAAGAAGACCGGCGCGCCTTGTAAAGCAATCGCCAAGCCAGTCTGTTGAGGCACCGTGGCTTGAGCGCCAAAGTATTCCTGCGCCACATCTACTAAGCCAAACTCTTCCTCCGGGGCGCAGTCCCACAGAAACTGCAAATCAATTTCCTTAGAAAGAAGATTGGCCTCATCCATGAGCGCCTGAGGCTCTGGCTTTTCAAAACGCAACCAGACTTCTTTTGCTTTGAGTTTGATCTTCTTACCAGAGAGACTTGTCGCCTGCCAGGACTCAGCATCTCCAGACCCGGAGGCGGACTGGACCGTGGCAACCTTGATGTCACCACCTTCTTCATATAAAAGATGCATGCTTAGAGAGAAATTCCGCCACTGGCCTCAAGCGCAACACCGTTCACATAACTCGCTTCATCGCTTGCTAGAAATAAATAGACATTCGCCATCTCTTCGGGTGTACCCAAGCGACCAAGCCAACTACGCTTTTCAATATCTTGCAAAATATTTTCAGGCATCGCCTTCACCATCTCGGTAGCGATAAATCCTGGGCAGACAGCATTTACACGAATACCTTTGGCGCCCAATTCACGCGCCCAGGTTTTAGTAAATCCGATCACTCCAAACTTAGTTGCCGAGTAATTGGTTTGACCAAAGTTTCCGTAGATTCCAACGACGCTAGACGCGTTAACTACCGCGCCTTTACCAGCCTCCAACATATGTGGAACGACTAGCTGCGTACAGTTGAAAACACCCTTGAGATTGACGTCAATGACAGTATCAAATTGTGCCTCCGTCATTTTGACCAAGCGTGCGTCTTGAGTGATGCCAGCGTTGTTAATCAAAATATCGATGCGTCCATGGCGTTGCATGACTTGATCGACTGTTGCCTGAATACTGGCACGATCAGTCACATTCATCACATAGGCTTCGGCACCAGGAATCTGCTCACAGGCCGCTTTCAGGGCTTCTGGGCTGATATCCGCAATCATCACCTTGGCGCCCTCTTGGGCAAATCGCTTTGCAGTAGCAAACCCAATTCCTTTTGCGGCACCGGTAATGATGGCTACTTTATCTTTTAATCTCATGCGAGTTACTCAGCTTTCTCTTTAATTGCAGCCAATATCTTTTGATGTACTCCACCGAAACCACCATTGCTCATGACCAAAATATGATCGCCAGGCTGCGCCTCTTTAGTAACCGCAGCTACCAATGCCGCCAAGTCATCATAGGCTGTGGCGCGATTCTTTTCTTGAGTATTCAGTGGTGATAGGACCTCATTCAAGTCCCAACCCAAAGATTCTTTACCGGTACTGGCTCCGTAGGCGAAGACTTTGTCAGCAGCCTCCAAACTAGCCGGAAGTTGCGCTTTCATCACACCAAGTTTCATCGTATTTGACCGAGGCTCAAGTACTGCCAAGATACGTGACTGACCAACACGGCGACGTAAACCATCGACAGTAGTCGTGATCGCTGTTGGATGATGCGCAAAATCATCGTAAACAGTAATGTCATTTGCCACACCAATCATCTCAAGGCGACGTTTTACATTTTTAAATGCAGCCAAAGCACGCGCTGCATCTGCCGGAGAAATGCCGATGTGATTGGCGGAAGCGATTGCAGCTAATGCGTTCAATTGATTATGTCGACCCATCACGCCAGAGTCTGGAGCCCACTGAACAGTGGCTACTTCCTTGCCGTTCTGCAAAACGATAAAGCCATCGCCCGCTTGTGAAATCAAAGACCATGCATTTTGTTTGTCTTGGCCAAACTTTTCTACGGGCGCCCAAGCACCTCGCGCAATCACTCTCTCCAAGGCAGGCTCTTCACCGTTCACCACTATCAAACCGCCACTAGGAACGGTACGAACGAGATGATGGAACTGCGTTTCAATTGCCACAAGATCGGCAAAAATATCCGCATGATCAAACTCAAGGTTATTTAATAAAGCGGTACGCGGGCGGTAGTGAACAAACTTACTGCGCTTATCGAAAAATGCAGTGTCGTATTCATCGGCCTCAATAACGAAATACTGACTATCTCCCAAGCGTGCCGAGACCGTGAAATTCAGCGGTACCCCGCCAATTAAATAGCCTGGCTTGTAATTGTTAAATTCCAGAATCCAGGCCAGCATTGCTGAAGTCGTCGTTTTGCCGTGAGTTCCAGCAACCGCCAAAACATGTCTACCAAACAATACTTGCTCACCCAACCATTGAGGCCCAGAGGTGTAAGGCAAACCTTGATTGAGGATGGCCTCCATCAAAGGATTGCCACGGGAGACGACGTTGCCAACTACAAATAAATCAGGCATCGTCTCAAACTGTAATAATTGATCGGGCGAGAATCCTTCAATGAGCTCTATGCCCTGCGCCTCGAGCTGCGTGCTCATTGGTGGATACACGTTGGCGTCACAGCCAGTAACGCGATGTCCAGCCTGCCGAGCGATTGCGGCAATGCCCCCCATGAAAGTACCGCAAATGCCCAAGATATGAATATGCATTGGCGAATTTTAGCTAAGGAGTTGTAGTGAATCGAAGACAGTGGATTTATATAGCCGGAATTAGCCTAGTGGCACTCTTATTAGGAGTTCTCACTTCCCAATGGATTTATAAAACAGGTTTGGCCAGCGAGCCTGCGATCAAGGCTTTTTTTGCCAATTCCTGGAAAACGCCTGACGGAAAATCCGTAGATACGGAGAATTGGCGTGGAAAAGTGCTCGTTGTGAACTTTTGGGCCTCCTGGTGCCCGCCTTGTGTAGAAGAAATGCCTACTTTGGATAAGTTACAGCAAGAATTTTCTTCGAAAAATGTCTTATTTGTCGGTATCGGTATCGATTCACCCTCTAATATTCGTGAATTTCTTCAAAAAACCCCTGTTTCGTACCCGATTGTCATTGGTGGCCTGGAGGGAAGCAATTTATCCAAACAAATGGGCAACACTCAAGGCGCGCTTCCATACACCATTATTATTAATGCAGGTGGCAAGGCTATCAGCAGTAAATTAGGAAAGATAAGCGAAGAAGAGCTCAGAAGCGCTATTAAATCTGCTTTATAAAGATAGTTAACGCCTCAAGCAAGAGGTTCGAATGATAGGAAACGAGGGATTTATGTACTCATTTTTAATTATCTTCGCTTAATTTCCTCAAAATTAGGGAAATTAATGACTCTTTTTGGGGCTTTCTCAAAAATTCTGGGGGTATACTTCCCTTGTGCTTGGTGAAGAATTACTTTCATGAAGTAAGCAGTTTTAGAGAAAAGCTTTACAAACCTAATTAAACCTAACTGCCTCTAAAAATATCGATCTATGTCGAAAAATACTTCAATTCTTGTCATTCAGGGTCCAAACCTCAATCTTCTAGGAACTCGTGAACCAGAGGTTTACGGCAAAACTACCCTGGAAGACATTCATACAAAGCTTGGCGCAATCGCCAAATCCCAGTCTATTGATCTTTCTACCTTTCAAAGCAATCATGAAGGTGAATTAATTGATCGCATTCAGAAGGCCAAACAAGATGGCGTCGATTTCATCATCATCAACCCAGGCGCTTTTACACATACTAGTGTTGCCCTGCGCGATGCCTTAGCTGGCGTTGCTATTCCGTTTACTGAAGTCCATTTGTCCAATATTCATCAGCGCGAAGAATTCCGTAAGCACTCTTATTTGTCAGATATCGCTACAGGCGTGATCTGTGGATTGGGTGCAATTGGGTATGAATTAGCGCTACAAGCAGCCATTGCCCGTTTACACAAATAAAGATTAACCAAGAATTACTCGAAAGGAAGCCTTTCCATGGATTTGAGAAAACTAAAAACCTTAATTGACCTCGTTTCTGAATCAGGCATCTCTGAATTAGAAGTGAATGAAGGCGAAGATCGCGTACGTATTGTTAATGCTGGCTCACCCGCTCAAGCCGGGCAAGTGGTTTACGCTGCTCCAGCACCTGCAATTCAAGCGGCAGCCCCTGCGGCGACAGTTGCAACTGCAGCCACACCGGTTGCCGAAGAAGCTCCTACTGAAACAGGTTTTGTATCTCGCTCACCAATGGTGGGGACCTTCTATCGCGCACCAAACCCAGAATCTCCAAACTTTGTAAATATTGGCGACACTGTCAAAGTGGGTCAAACCCTCTGCATCATTGAGGCAATGAAGCTCCTCAATGAAATTGAATCTGAAAAAGATGGTGTGATTAAGCAAATTCTCTGTGAGAACGGTCAAGGTGTTGAATTCGACCAGCCACTATTCATCATTGCTTAATCGATCTTCACTCGATTTATTCCAATCCACCGTTACTTAACTCAGAGCCGACATGTTCGATAAGATTCTGATTGCCAATCGCGGAGAGATCGCTCTCCGTATCCAACGCGCGTGCCGCGAGTTGGGAATTAAAACTGTTGTGGTGTACTCCACAGCAGACAAAGAAGCTAAATATGTGAAGCTGGCAGACGAGGCTGTTTGCATTGGGCCTGCGCCTTCACCATTAAGCTATCTCAATATGCCTGCGATTATTTCCGCGGCGGAAGTCACAGATGCCGAGGCGATTCATCCGGGTTACGGCTTCCTCTCTGAAAATGCCGACTTTGCAGAGCGCGTTGAGAAATCCGGCTTTGCCTTTATTGGACCTACAGCAGCATCCATTCGACTCATGGGTGACAAAGTTTCCGCCAAACGCGCCATGATTAAAGCTGGTGTTCCTTGTGTTCCGGGATCTGAGGGGGCCTTACCGGACAATCCAAAAGAAATTATTGCCACGGCAAAACGCGTTGGCTACCCAGTGATCATCAAAGCCGCTGGCGGCGGTGGTGGTCGCGGAATGCGGGTTGTTCATACAGAAGCTGCATTGCTCAATGCCGTAAACATGACTAAAGAAGAAGCTGGTCGTGCGTTCGGCAATCCTGAAGTCTATATGGAGAAGTTTCTAGAGAAACCTCGCCATGTGGAAATTCAGATTCTGGCTGATACCCATGGCAATGCCATTTGGTTGGGTGAGCGCGATTGCTCTATGCAACGTCGCCATCAAAAAGTGATTGAGGAAGCACCTGCTCCAGGCATCGATCGCCGTTTAATCGCCAAAATTGGTGAGCGCTGCGCAGAGGCATGCAGAAAAATTGGTTATCGCGGTGCAGGAACCTTTGAGTTCCTCTATGAAGATGGCGAATTCTTCTTTATCGAGATGAATACCCGTGTTCAAGTTGAGCACCCCGTCACCGAAATGATTACAGGCGTCGATATTGTTCAAGAGCAAATTCGCATCGCTGCTGGACTCAAATTAAGCTATCGCCAAAAAGATATCGTCTTCCGTGGCCATGCTATTGAGTGCCGCCTCAATGCGGAAGATCCATTTAAGTTCACACCAAGTCCAGGCCGCATTGGTTCTTTCCATATGCCTGGAGGCCCTGGAATTCGCGTTGATTCCCATGCCTATAGCGGCTATATGGTTCCATCGAACTACGATTCAATGATTGGCAAGCTGATTTCCTATGGCAATACTCGTGAACAAGCGATTCGCCGTATGCAAATCGCTCTCTCTGAGATGGTGATTGATGGCATCACTACGAATGTTCCTTTGCATCGTGAACTCATGCTCGACCCGAACTTCATCGAAGGCGGAACGAGCATTCACTACCTTGAACATCGTCTTGAAGAGCAAGCCGCTAGTCGCGGCAAGCCTTAAATCTAAGATTCATACTGATGCGGAAGATGCATGTCTTATCGTGAGCTAGTTTTCACAGTTCCAGCAGAGATTGCTGAGCCTTTAGGTGATGCTTTGCTGGAAGTGGGTGCACTTTCCGTAACGGTAGAGGATGATGCCGCCGGTGGATATGATGAAAATCCACTCTACGGTGAACCAGGACTTTCACCAGAAGTGCAAGCTTGGGATCGTTCTGCGGTTACAGCGCTATTTAATCCAGAGATTGACGACTCTGCTGCCGAAAACTTCATCCCTGAACTCCTCGCTGCTCTCCATGAAGCAGGATTTAAGCTTCCAGCGCCTCAAGAAAAGATTATTGAAGAACAAGATTGGGTGCGCTTAACGCAAAGTCAGTTCGCGCCGATTCAGATTGGAGAGCGCATTTGGGTGGTGCCATCTTGGCATGAATCACCAACAGATCCCAATGCCATTTGCTTGGCAGTCGATCCTGGATTGGCTTTTGGTACTGGCAGCCACCCAACCACGCATCTTTGCTTACTTTGGCTTGAACAAAATACGCAATTACAGAATCAAAGCCTGCTCGATTACGGCTGCGGCTCCGGAATTTTGGCTATTGCGGCAGCGAAATTGGGTTGCAATCCAGTGGTTGGAACCGACATCGACCCACAAGCGATGGTTGCGGCCCGCAGCAATGCTGAAATTAATAACACCGTGATTCGCTTTGTGCTTCCAAATGAGAACGCGCCAGAACTTGCAGCAGAAACTAAATACGACATCGTGATGGCTAATATTTTGGCCAACCCACTACAAGTTCTAGCCCCCGCCCTGGTTAACAAGATGCGTCCGGGTGGAAAAATTGTTTTATCTGGCGTTCTTGCACGTCAAGCTGATGAGGTCATTGCGACATACAGTCAATGGCTCACACTTTCTGTTTGGAAAGAGAGTGAAGGATGGGTCTGCCTACATGGGACTCTCACTGGCAACAGCAATAAAGCGCCAATGAGCGCAGCAAATACAGACTCACCTGACTTGGCTCAAAAAAAAAGTCTTAAATTCATTCTTTTAAGCGCTTTTATCTTGCTGCTGATCATCGTGGGCGAGCATCTTTCCAGAAATTCTTTATTGCCCGCACTTGCTACTCGCGTTGACGGAGACTCTCATCCTATTGCAGTAAGCGCTTTTTCCGCTTTACAGACAGTAGATGAAAAATTATGTCGTGCACTAGGATGCGTGAATCGCTCTGTAAGCGATTTTTCCGCTTGGAAAATAACTTCGGTCACTCTATCGCCTGAAAACGCGCGAGAGGGCCTCAAAAACGCTTCAAATCAATCCACACTACAAGTTGAAATACAAAATCGTCTTGCGATACCCGTTTTACTTCCAAATTTAGAAATTTCTCTCACTGATGCTGAAGAATCCGAAATCAAAACGATTCAATTCACGCCGCAAGAATGGCTTCCACAATCTTGGCAAGACTCGCACCCAGAATTTCTGCGTCAAGGGGCGCCTTCTGGTGAGATTTACCGCTTAGAACTTCCGCTTACCCTCCCGCAAAATGCTGCAGGCTACCGTGTCAGAGTTTTTTATCCTTAAATAGACTCCGAACCCTACTTAGAATCCCGCTTTAATTCATTTTTAAAAGAAAGTAATCATTTATGGCCAGCCTTATCTGCGGATCGATCGCTTACGACACGATCATGAACTTTGAAGGCAAATTTGCCGACCAGATTCTGCCAGAGCAAATTCATATTCTGAATGTTGCCTTCTTGGTTCCGACAATGCGCCGTGAATTTGGTGGTTGCGCAGGCAATATTGCCTACAACTTGAACCTACTTGGTGGCGACCCTATCATCATGGCAACTGTTGGTGGCGATGCCGCCCCGTATTTTGATCGCCTCAAGCAACTTCAAATCGATGCGACTCATATTCGCCAGATTGAACAAGCATTTACCGCTCAAGCCATGATCACCACCGATCAAGCCAACAATCAAATTACCGCCTTTCATCCCGGCGCAATGGGCGAATCTCATCTCAATCAAGTTGCTGCAGTAGTTGCAGAGCGTAGCCAAAACTCAAAGGGCGCCGCAAAATTTGGAATTGTTGCTCCAGACGGGCGTCAAGGTATGTGGGAACACTGCCATCAATTGGCTGAAGCAGGAATTCCATTTGTATTTGATCCAGGCCAAGGTTTGCCGATGTTTAACGGCCCTGAACTCTTAGAGCTAGTCGATATTGCAAGCTACCTGGCGGTAAACGACTATGAAGGGGAAATGCTTTCCCAAAGAACTGGCCTTAGCCTTGCAAAAGTTGCTGAAAGAGTAAAAGCTTTGATCGTCACCAAGGGGGCAGAAGGTGCGGACATTTACTTTGAAGGCAAATGCATTGCGATTCCACCAGTTCCAGCAGCAAAAGTAGTGGATCCAACAGGTTGCGGAGATGCTTTCCGTGGTGGACTGCTATTTGGACTGGAGAATGGCATGGACTGGGAAACCACTGGTCGACTAGCTAGCTTGATGGGTTCGATCAAAATCACACATCAAGGACCACAAAATCACCAAATGAGCAAAGATGAGATTGCCGCTCAATTTAAATCCGCCTTCGGATTTGCCCTCTAAAAACACGGCATTGCATTTCCGGTAATAAAAAAGGGATCTCGTGAGAGATCCCTTTGAACTTCACCCACCTAAAAGCCGAAGCTTATGGGCGTGTGCCAGTTGGGAAGGGCCAAGCAGCAGCTGGATTCAACGTTGTTGAAGCGGCAGCTTTTTTAGCCACGGACTTTTTTACAGCTTTGCCCGCTTTCTTCGCAGCAGGCTTACTTACTTTTTTTTTGCAACTTTACGAGCTACTTTTTTAGCAGCAGGCTTCTTAGCAGCAGCTTTTTTAGCTACTTTCTTAGCAGCAGGCTTCTTAGCAGCAGCTTTTTTAGCTACTTTCTTAGCAGCAGGCTTCTTAGCAGCAGCTTTTTTAGCTACTTTTTTAGCAGCAGGCTTCTTAGCAGCAGCTTTTTTAGCTACTTTTTTAGCAGCAGGCTTCTTAGCAACAGCTTTTTTAGCTACTTTTTTAGCAGCAGGCTTCTTAGCAGCTACTTTCTTAGCAGCAGGTTTCTTTGCAGCAACTTTTTTCTTGGCGATTGCCATAGTAATGCTCCTTCACGTGAGGATTAATACAAACTACCGATTAAGAAGACCCGACCATTCATTTCCGCCTGGTTTTGCAACCGATTGGATAAGACGAGCGAGCCATTCATCGGCGCGCGGCTTGATGCTAAGTGCTGCACGCTAATGAATCCTGGAAAAAAAGCCGTTGCCCCAAAGGACAACGGCTTCTTAAATTTGCTGGAAAAAACAGAGAGAATAGCCCAGACACCCTTGGACAAGGGTTTTCGGATTTGAGTCTGGTTTTGCTGACTTTTAAAACTGTCCAACCGTCTAATCTCCTATTTAGCCGGCTATGCGCTGTTTACCTAAACACTATTCCCAACTTAGCGCACCACCGGTTTGATACTCAATAACGCGTGTCTCAAAAAAGTTTCTCTCTTTTTTCAGATCAATCATTTCTGACATCCATGGGAATGGATTCTCTTCATTTGGGAACATCGCGTCAAGTCCTATTTGCAAACATCTACGATTACAGATGTATCTTAGGTAACCTTTGAACATCGGCGCGTTCAATCCGAGCACTCCACGAGGCATCGTATCTTCCGCATAACGGTACTCTAATTCAACCGCTTTTTCGAAGATCGCTTTAATCTCATCTTTGAACGCGGAAGTCCATAACTGCGGGTTCTCCAGCTTGATTTGATTAATTAAATCGATGCCAAAATTGCAGTGCATAGACTCATCGCGAAGGATGTATTGATACTGCTCAGCAGCACCCGTCATTTTGTTTTGACGACCCATTGCAAGTATTTGCGTAAAACCAACATAAAAGAACAAACCTTCCATCACACAAGCGAAAACAATGAGTGAACGCAGCAATGTTTGGTCAGTTTCTAATGTCCCGGTTTTGAAATTGGGGTTAGTTAGCACATCAATATAAGGAATAAGGAACTCATCTTTAGCGCGAATCGAGTCAATCTCGTGATACGCATTGAAGATTTCGCTCTGATCTAAACCCAAGGATTCCACAATATATTGATAGGCGTGAGTATGAATCGCCTCCTCAAACGCTTGGCGCAATAGGTATTGACGGCATTCTGGCGCAGTAATGTGGCGATAAGTACCCAAAACAATGTTGTTTGCCGCTAAAGAATCGGCTGTTGTGAAAAAGCCGAGATTGCGCTTAATGATGCGACGCTCATCTTCAGTTAAGCCATTGGGATCCTTCCAAAGCGCGATATCGCGATTCATATTGATCTCTTGTGGCATCCAATGGTTTGCACAACCAGCCAAATATTTCTCCCAAGCCCACTTATATTTAAATGGAACCAACTGATTCACGTCAGTCTTCGCATTAATGACGCGTTTATCAGCAGCATTGACGCGCAAAGCTGCGCCGCCCGCGAATGAAGCAGCTTGCACAGGTGCAGGCGCAACATCTTGAGGCGCTGCAATAGCAACTTGATCTGGCTGCTGCGCGCGCTGTGGCTCAACTACTGCTGGTTGCGGTGCAAGACCAGCTTTTGCTAGCGCGGGAGCAACTTCCTCTTCCCAATTCAACATAACTCTCTCCTAATTTTCACTATTCTCAATCAGCAAGCAAATGGCTTACTGACATGCTTCACATTCTTCAAAGCCAGCATCACCTGGGCGCATTGTGCAAACCGGACCGTCAGCTTCTTGTGCAGCTGCGGCATCAGTGCCATTCAAACCACCGCCACTAGATACCGCGTTTAACTGACCGCTGGCAACCGTTGATTTCTCAACGTGCGTTGCTGCCATCGTACGGAGGTAGTAGGTTGTCTTCAAACCGCGCAACCATGCCAACTTATAAGTATCATCCAATTTCTTGCCAGATGCGCCACCCATGTAAATATTGAGTGACTGCGCTTGGTCAATCCACTTCTGACGACGTGAAGCAGCCTCAACCAACCAGCTTGGCTCCACTTCAAATGCAGTCGCGTACAAATCACGCAAATCTTGTGGAACGCGATCAATCTTGGACAAAGTACCGTCAAAGTACTTTAGGTCGGCAATCATGACCTCATCCCACAGGCCGCGATCTTTCAAATCACGCACCAAGTACTCGTTTACCACTGTGAATTCACCTGACAGGTTGGATTTCACGAACAAGTTCTGGAATGTAGGCTCGATACAAGCTGACACGCCAATGATATTGGAGATTGTCGCTGTCGGTGCAATCGCCACACAATTGGAGTTACGCATACCGTATTGCTTGATACGTGCACGCAAACCATCCCAATTCATGGTGGAAGAGCTATCTACCTCAAGATAACCGCCACGCTCAGCTGCCAACATCGCTACTGAATCTTGCGGCAGAATACCGCGATCCCACAATGAACCTTTGTATGTGCTGTACACGCCACGCTCTTCAGCGAGCTCATTAGAGGCTTGGTATGCGTAGTAACACACTGCTTCCATTGAAGTGTCCGCAAACTTCACTGCCTCATCGCTAGCGTAAGGAATACGTTGCATATGCAAGCAATCCTGGAAGCCCATGATGCCCATACCGACCGGACGGTGCTTTAAATTGGAATTACGCGCTTTAGCAACAGCGTAGTAATTGATATCAATTACGTTATCCAGCATGCGCATTGCAGTACGAATTGTTCTTTGGAGCTTCTCGTGATCCAAAATCATCTTGCCAGATGCATCCGTAGTCATGTGCGCAGTTAAGTTCACAGAACCTAAGTTACATACAGCGATTTCGCTCTCGTTTGTATTGAGGGTAATCTCAGTACACAAGTTAGAAGAGTGAACCACACCGATATGCTGTTGTGGGCTACGAATATTGCAAGGATCTTTAAATGTGATCCATGGATGACCAGTTTCAAACAACATACCCAACATCTTGCGCCACAATTGTTGCGCAGGAATACGGCGGAATGGTTTCAATTCACCAGCATCTGCTTTTTTCTCATAGGTAACATATGCCTCTTCAAAAGCCTTGCCGTATTTGTCATGCAAATCAGGCGTGTTTGAAGGTGAGAACAATGTCCAATCGCCACCTTCCATCACGCGCTTCATGAACAAGTCAGGAATCCAATTGGAGGTATTCATGTCATGCGTACGACGACGGTCATCACCAGTGTTCTTACGCAACTCCAAGAACTCCTCAATATCCAAGTGCCATGTCTCTAAGTAGGCACAAACCGCACCCTTACGCTTACCACCTTGGTTCACTGCAACGGCTGTGTCATTTACCACCTTGAGGAATGGCACAACACCTTGTGATTTACCGTTAGTGCCTTTGATATGACTTCCCAGAGCACGAACGTTAGTCCAGTCATTACCCAAACCGCCAGCAAACTTAGATAAGAGTGCATTCTCTTTCAACGCTTCGTAGATGCCATCAAGATCATCATCCACTGTAGTCAGGTAGCAGCTAGACAACTGTGGGCGTGTTGTTGCAGAGTTAAATAACGTTGGCGTGCTGGACATGAAATCAAATGTAGACAGGATTTCATAGAACTCGATTGCACGACGCTCGCGATCCAACTCATTCAAGGACAAGCCCATCGCAACGCGCATGAAGAAAGCCTGTGGCATTTCAATGCGACGATCTTCAATATGCAAGAAGTAGCGGTCATACAAAGTTTGCAAACCAAGGTAGTTGAACTGCAAGTCACGGCTAGCGTTCAATGCCGCAGCCAAACGCGGGAGATCAAACTCACGCATACGTGGATCTAACAACTCAGCAGAAATACCTTCGTTAATGTACTTAGCGAAATACGTGCTGTACTCAGCTTGCATATCGCCTTGCAATACTTCGCGACCTAAAATTTCTTTGCGGATCACGTGCATCAAGATGCGCGCAGTTACCTGGCTATATGCAGGATCTTTTTCAATCAATGTGCGTGATGCCAAAATTGCTGAGTCATACACTTGAGCCATTGGCACGCCATCGTACAAATTCTTGATAGTTTCAGTGATGATTGGGCTTGCATCAATATGGGTTCCCAAACCTTCACAAGCAGCCTCGATGATGGTGCGCAACGCAGCCATATCCAACCGCTTCTCTACACCGTTGTCGGTTACCTTGAGACCTGATTCGCCGGCTTGAGTCGCCGCTTGAGTTTCTTGTGCAATACCCTGCTGTGTAGCACGCTCTTGATTACGCTTTTCACGATAAAGAACATAAGCACGAGCAACGTTATGCTCGCCACTGCGCATCAAAGCCAACTCGACCTGATCTTGAATATCTTCAATGTGGAAAGTTCCACCATTTGGACGGCTACGCAACAATGCGCGAACCACTGAATGCGTCAATTGCTCAACTTGTTCACGTACACGAGCAGAAGCAGCGCCTTGACCGCCATTAACCGCCAAAAATGCCTTGGTTACAGCAATCGCGATTTTGGATGGCTCAAATGCAACTACCGAACCATTGCGGCGAATAATTTTGTAATCAGACAATTGGGTCGCCTGACTGCCGCCAACTCCACCAGCAACAAAGCCGGCTGAAGGTGCTTGATTCATGGATTCTGAGGGATTCATTCCCGGATTATTTGTGCCGGCAGTCTGTCCTGCTGTCTGTGGGTTGGCATATGTCATATTTTTCCTGCTTATATATAGTTATTTGGACAAAAAAACGTTAAAAAACAATGGGGTATTGCTGTATTCAAACACTACATCTAGTGTCTCGAAGTGCATTTGGTACTAAGTATAGGGAAATATTCGGAAATTAGTAAGTCATTTCTGATGAATATTTATAAGTATTTTTCCTAGGTTTTCCAACAATTTAGGAATCATTTTGGTGCGTATTTTTCAGCCCTTTTTAGCTAAAGGGCAAGAAAGTAAGCGTATGCTCACATACTAATTATCAACCCTAGCGTGAATGCAATCCGAAGGGTAATTTATCGACAGAAATGTCGGCTTTGGCCTGAAATTTTTCCCAATCAAACTGAATGCCAGGGTCAGTCTTTCTTCCTGGGGCGATATCACTGTGCCCTGCAAAATGCAGATTTGGATAGATAGCCTGAAGTTCGCTGGTTAGCTTGGCAAGCGCTTGATATTGAATATCTTCGAAGGGATGGTCAGAATCTCCCTCCAACTCCACTCCAATTGAAAAGTCATTGCACTTCTCGCGCCCGAAAAAAGAGGACAGACCAGCATGCCAGGCCTTATTTTGAGTGGAAACAAACTGAAACACCTCACCCTGCCTAGAGATTAAAAAATGACTAGACACCTTTTGCTCTGCGATTTCTTGGAAATAGGGATGCAACGATGAATCAAGCTTGTTTTGAAAAAAATCCACAATAAACCCAGTGCAATTACGATCCACAAAGCCGCCTGGTGGCAAGCTAATGTGATGAATCACTAGTAAATCAGGATCTACACCCTGGGGTCGAGAGTCTTGATTTGGTGAAAGTCTCCAAGCAGCAGACCCCAACCAACCTGTCGCATCTAAAGATTGCAAATGGGCTTGCGAACAATAAAAGCACTTCTCTCTCGCAATCGCATCTGACTTGGGCAGATGAACGGAGCAATATTGACATTGCACCATTACTTCTGGGTCGGGGATCTTGGCCTGCTTAGCGCTTGCCTTGTTAGCCTGCTCGCTATCAAACTGAACCTGCTTTTTCCCTTTCAGCCAAAGGTAAAAAATGGCAGCAAGGCTAAATAGAAAAAGCCACTTGATCAAAGCATCACGCTCTTTGAAGGATGACTTCTAAAACAAAACGGCTGCCAACATAGGCTAGCAACAAGGCGGTATAGGCGCTCAGGACCCAGCGAACCGCAACGCGCCCCCGCAGACCAACACGCCAACGAGCAATCAACAGGCCGGAAAATAAAACCCATGAGATCAAGGCAAAAATAGTTTTGTGGTCAAAGACCAAGGGCTTGCCAAATAGCGTTTGCGAAAATAACAAACCCGAAAACACCGTCAAACTGAGCAGTGCCACGCCAACATAGAGCAAATTAAATAAAAGACTTTCCATTGTCATTAAAGGAGGTAGGCCCTCGAGACAGCGAGCTACTCGCCCGTTTGGAATCACCGCAAGCTGGCGATGTAAAGCGCGATCTTGCACGCTCATCAACATGGCATGTAAAGCCGCAAGACTTAATAAACCAACTGAAATGGTGGCCACAATAAAGTGCCCTTTGAACCAAGGATCGGATACCGCCTTTGGAGAAATTACAGTGCCAGTAAAGATCGCGGGCAATACTGAGCAGATCAGGGCAAAACATAAGACGAGCCAGCGCAAGCTAGAAATAGGCAGAAACCAAGCCTGAAACCAATAAAAAGCGAGTCCAACCCAGGCAATTAAGGAAAGATCTTGGGCAAAGCCGAATACAAACCCTTGAGGCGTAAAGACCGAGTCATGCAACTGAATCCCATGAACCACCAAAATAAATAAAATCGCAATCTGGATCACGCCAGCAAAAGCGGTAGACTCCATCTTTTTCTCTGTTCTTGAACCCAAAAAGAGCAAAAGAAGCAAATAAAGTGCTGATGGCAGCCATGCGGAACTTGAGTAACCTAAAATATCCATCTGGAAAGTCTAATCGATAAATGCTAGAGAATCTCACCGACCGCCTATCTCGTGTTGTTAAAACAATGCGGGGGCAAGCTCGCCTCACCGAAAGCAATACCGCGGAAATGCTCCGCGAGATCCGGCTCGCCTTACTAGAGGCCGACGTAGCGCTGCCGGTGGTGAAGTCACTACTCGAACAAATTAAGTTTAAAGCCCTTGGCGAAGAAGTGGTTGGCAGTTTAAGTCCCGGCCAGGCCTTGGTAGGCGTTGTGCAGCGTGAACTCGCCCAAGTCATGCGTGGCGATACAACGCAAAGTGGGGAGCTCAACTTAGCCACCCAACCACCAGCAGTGATTTTGATGGCAGGCCTACAAGGTGCCGGTAAAACCACCTCGGTTGGTAAGCTCACCAAATTTCTTCAGGAAAAGAAGAAAAAGAAAGTGCTGACAGTTTCTTGCGACGTCTACCGCCCTGCCGCGATTGAGCAGCTAGAAACCGTCACCAAACAAGTTGGCGCTGAATTCTTCCCCAGCAATATCAACCAAAAGCCAAGCGAGATCGCTGCATCCGCATTAGATTGGGCTCGTCGCCACTACTTTGATGTCTTGCTAGTAGATACAGCAGGTCGCTTAGGTATCGATGAAGCATTGATGCAAGAAATTAAGACTTTGCATGCCAATCTCAATCCGATTGAGACCCTATTCGTAGTGGATGCCATGCTGGGTCAAGATGCTGTGAATACAGCCAAAGCATTCCATGAAGCACTCCCATTAACAGGCGTCATTCTCACCAAATTGGATGGCGACTCACGCGGTGGTGCCGCCCTCTCCGTTCGTCAAGTTACTGGAGTGCCACTCAAATTTATCGGCGTGGCCGAAAAAATGGATGGCCTTGAAGCATTCGATGCGGATCGCATGGCCAATCGTATTTTGGGTATGGGCGATATCCTGGCACTGGTTGAGCAAGCCCAACAGAACGTTGATGTAGCCAAAGCAGAAAAATTAGCAAGCAAGATTTCGAAGGGTGGGTTTGATCTAGGTGACTTCAGAGATCAACTCGCACAGATGCAACAGATGGGTGGCATGGCTAGTTTGATGGATAAATTGCCCAGCCATATGGCGCAGGCAGCCTCCAAAACAAACTTAAGTGCAGCCGACAAACAAACGCGACGCATGCGCGGCATTATTGATAGCATGACGCCAAAAGAACGCGCCAAACCGGAGTTACTCAAAGCGACTCGGAAGCGTCGTATTGCAGCGGGTGCCGGTGTTGAGGTTCAAGAAGTCAATCGCCTACTGGCGCAGTTTGAACAAATGCAAACGATGATGAAGCAATTCAAAGGCGGAAAGATGGCGCGCACCATGGCCTCAATGGCCGCAAAAGGAGCCGCCAAAGGACTTGGCGGACTCTTTAAAAAATAATAGTGAGCGGTAACGCAGCTTAAGAAACGAATTTCTTAGCTGCTTCGACCGCAGCAATCACTTTCGCTTTAATTTCTGACAGCGGAATGTTTTCAGATTCAACATCAGTGCGGCCTTTGAATTCCACTTGAGAATCCGCCAAACCGCGATCGCCAATGACCACTCGGAATGGCACGCCAATCAATTCCCAGTCAGCAAACATCGCCCCAGGTCTTTCACCGCGATCATCCAACACCACATCAATACCAGCAGCGATGAGGTCATCATGCAATTGATCAGCGGCAACTTTTACCGCTTCGGATTTGTCGTAACCCATCGGGCAAATGACCACCTCAAATGGCGCCATTGAAATAGGCCAAATAATGCCGCGCTCATCATGACCCTGCTCAATCGCAGCGCCCAGTAGGCGTGTAACACCAATGCCGTAACAACCCATCACCATAGGCTGCGCCTTACCCTGCTGATCAAGATAAGTGCAACCCATTGCTTCAGAATACCTTGTACCCAATTGGAATACGTGACCCACTTCAATGCCACGGCAAATATCTACAACACCTTTGCCATCGGGAGAGGCATCACCAACAACGGCATTACGCAAATCCATCACCAAAGGCTCAGGCAAATCACGGCCCCAGTTGACGCCAATGAAATGATGACCAGCTTCATTAGCACCACACACAAAGTCAGACATATTCGCCACGGTACGATCAGCAACTACAGTCACATCGGCACTAACACCAACAGGACCTAAGTAGCCCGCAGGGGCATTACATGCTTGCTTAATCTCAGCCTCACTTGCAAAGCGTGATTCCGCCATACCAGGAATCTTGCTCGCTTTGATTTCATTCAACTCATGATCGCCACGTACTAAGACCATAAATAATTTTGCTGGACCCTCTTCTTGATCTGCCGCAAACAATAAAGACTTCACTGTTTGCTCAAGCGGTAGATTTAAGAACTTCGCCACATCAGCACAATTTGTCTTGTCGGGGGTTGGGGTTTTAGTGATTACCTGAGTAGCAGCTGCACGTGCCGCGATTAAAGAGAGTGACTCGGCAGCCTCAAGATTAGCCGCGTAATCTGAAGTGGGGCAATACACAATCGCATCTTCGCCGGTATCCGCAATCACATGAAACTCTTGACTACCCGATCCACCAATCGCACCGTTATCAGCTGTTACTGCGCGGAACTTTAAGCCCATACGCTTAAAGATACGAGTGTAGGCATCAAACATCGTTTGATAAGACTTCTTCAGACCTTCAGTATCTCGATCAAATGAGTACGCATCCTTCATGCTGAATTCACGGCCGCGCATAATTCCAAAACGTGGACGACGCTCATCGCGGAACTTTGTTTGGATCTGATAAAAATTGACTGGGAGCTGTTTGTAGCTCTTGATTTCATTTCTTGCTAAATCCGTGACCACCTCTTCCGAAGTTGGCTGAATCAAAAAGTCACGATCATGTCGGTCTTTGATACGAAGCAACTCTGGCCCCATCTTTTCCCAGCGACCAGTCTCTTGCCATAATTCCGCAGGCTGAATCATTGGCATGAGCAACTCAATCGCGCCAGCACGATTCATCTCTTCGCGAATAATGTTTTCCACCTTACGGATTGACTTTAAACCCAGGGGCAAATAGTTATAAACGCCCGCACTGAGTTTGCGAATTAAACCGGCGCGCACCATGAGCTTGTGCGAAACCACCTCAGCGTCAGAGGGGGCTTCTTTTAGCGTGGCGAGAAATGACTGTGAGGCTTTCATGTATGGATATAATCAAATCATTGATTTTAAAGGATTTGAGGCACGATCATGCTTGACCGTGAAGGGTATCGACCCAATGTCGGCATAGTCCTCCTCAATAGCCGCAACGAGGTTTTCTGGGGAAAACGCGTTGGGCAGCATTCGTGGCAGTTCCCGCAGGGCGGGATTCAGCATGGTGAAAGCCCTGAGCAGGCCATGTACCGCGAATTGCATGAGGAAGTAGGCTTGCTGCCAGAACATGTCCAAATTATTGGACGGACTAGGGATTGGCTTCGCTACGACGTCCCTGAGGAGTTCCTGCGCCGCCAACACGCAACCAGAACCAACCGCGCCAGCTATCGCGGCCAAAAACAAATTTGGTTTTTACTGCGCTTAGTGGGCTTGGATAGTGATATTCACCTGCGAGCCTCAGAACACCCTGAATTTGATGCATGGCGCTGGGTTCCATTCTGGATTCAGCTCGATTCAGTGATTGATTTCAAGCGCGAGGTCTATCAATTGGCGCTTTCCGAGTTGGCGCGCTACCTTTCTCGCGGCCTGCGCATGCAACAGCTTGCCTGGGGCTCCCCCTTAGACCTCTTCCAATCCCTCTACGCAGGTGAAGAAGATCCCGCTAAAGATGTAAAACCCAACGAAAAGCCCCAATGAAAACCTCCCTACGCCACCTTCAATTTTGCTCAATCAGCTTAGCCTTGAGCATGGGTCTACTTGGTTGCGCAGGAGATCCACTGGAAAGCGGCGTTGATCCATTTGCGCCAATGGTGTTTAAAGAGGGGGCTACTGCAATGCCTTTAAATCCCCCCAATCAATCCACCATCCAGCCCTTCTACGTCTCTTCACAGACAATCTTTA
The DNA here is from genome assembly GCF_018688235.1 of Polynucleobacter sp. AP-Nino-20-G2. Classification (NCBI taxonomy): domain Bacteria; kingdom Pseudomonadati; phylum Pseudomonadota; class Betaproteobacteria; order Burkholderiales; family Burkholderiaceae; genus Polynucleobacter; species Polynucleobacter sp. AP-Nino-20-G2. The sequence continues at coordinate 185,793 of NZ_CP061313.1, read as the reverse complement.
AGTTTGCGGTGGACACCGACTCCATTTTGATCGGTAATGATGGCATCACTAGATATACCGTCATTCTGACCAGCCCCAATGGAAATACCCAAACGCAATACGAAGGCATTCGCTGCGACTCCTTCCAGTGGCGCCTGTATGGCACATTTGAAAATGGTGCATGGAAAGAAAATCCACTCTCTACTTGGCGAGCTATTCAGGATCACACGCCAAATCGTTATCAAGCGGCATTAGCGCAAGGCGCGCTCTGCAATTTCAATACCCAAGAGAAAAATCTCAAAACGGTTATTCAATCTCTTAACCCTAATGCATTTACAGGCGGCACGAAGCCCACCAACTCATTCGGGGTAATGAACTAAATTTTGTATTAAGGGAAGGAGGCGCGTCTGTAGGAGTTAAGACGCGGCTAAAAAGGTACCGATTTTCTCGCCATTCATTAAGCGAGTGAGTACATTAGGCTCACGGCCAGAAGCAATGATGGTTGAGGCACCAGTTTGAGCGGCAACCTTTGCCGCCAAAACTTTAGTCAACATGCCACCCTTGCTAAGTTCGCTCGCAGCACCTCCGGCCATTTTTTCGAGGGCAAGATCTCCTGCAATGGCATCGCTCAATAAAGTTGCTGTGGCATCTTGACGTGGATCGGCAGTGAACAATCCCCCTTGGTCAGTCAGAATCACTAACAAATCAGCATGAATTAAATTGGTTACTAAAGCGGCCAAGCTATCGTTATCGCCGAACTTGATTTCATCAGTAACAACAGTGTCATTTTCATTAATGATGGGAACTACACCAAGCTTTAACAAAGTATCTAAGGTAGCCTTCGCATTCGCATTACGCTCTGGATGCGCTAAGTCAGCATTCGTTAAGAGAATCTGAGCACTACGAAGATTGAAGCGCGCAAAGCAACTCTCATACACCTGCACTAAGCCCATTTGACCAACAGCAGCAGCCGCTTGCAGCTGATGAATTTCTTGCGGACGCTTAGCCCAACCTAAACGTTGCATACCCTCCGCAATCGCACCAGAGCTCACCATCAATACTTGGTGGCCAGCACCCAATAAGGCTGCCATCTGTTCAGCCCACATTGCGATCGCAGCATGATCCAAGCCTTCGCCATTATTAGTGACGAGACTAGAGCCCACTTTCACAACAATTCGTTTAGCTTTTTGCGCAGTCATATCAGTTGAGCATATCAAATGAAATTAATCTGGTGTTTTGTCTTCTGACTGAGTCTGATAACGCGGATCAGCAGCACGCTCATCAGCATCATCGCGATCTTTACGAGCAGAGTCCAAATAATCTTGCAACGAGTAACAAAGCTTATCGCAACCCATCCCAGTTAAAGCGGAGATCTCAAATACGGGACCCTTCCACTTAAACTTTTTAATAAAGTCCGCAACTACTTTTTTGCGATCTTCCTCGGGAATCATATCGACCTTGTTGAGCACCAACCAGCGAGGCTTTTCAACCAGCGCTTCATCGTACTTGCGCAATTCATTCACAATCGCATTTGCGTCGGCTACGGGATCGACATTCTCATCAAATGGAGCAATATCAACCAAATGTAGCAACACGCCAGTGCGCTGCAAATGTCTTAAGAAGCGATGGCCTAAGCCGGCACCTTCCGCAGCACCTTCAATCAAACCGGGAATATCCGCAATCACAAAGCTACGCTCGCTACCAACGCGCACCACGCCTAAATTTGGATGCAAAGTTGTAAAAGGATAATCCGCAATTTTTGGACGAGCGTTGGAGACGGCGGTAATCAATGTGGATTTACCGGCATTTGGCATGCCCAATAAACCAACGTCTGCCAATACCTTAAGCTCTAACTTTAATTTACGACGCTCGCCTGGTTTGCCATTGGTCTTCTGACGAGGAGCGCGATTCGTACTGCTCTTAAAGTGGATATTTCCCCAGCCACCAACCCCGCCCTGCGCCAAACAAAGACGCTCGCCATGGGTAGTTAAATCAGCGATCGGTTCACCAGTTTCATAGTCAGAAATAATCGTTCCAACCGGCATACGCAATTCAATATCATCGCCCGCGCGGCCATAGCAATCTGCACCACGACCTGGCTCACCATTTTTAGCAGTGTGCGTTTTCGCATAACGGTAATCAATCAGCGTATTGATGTTGCGATCCGCGGTAGCCCAAACGCTGCCGCCTTTACCGCCATCGCCACCATCGGGGCCGCCAAATTCAATAAACTTTTCGCGGCGCATGGAGGCACTCCCGGCGCCACCTTGGCCAGCTATGACTTCAATACGAGCTTCGTCTATAAATTTCATGAATAAAAAAGGCCTCGCTACTGCGAGGCCTGTTCCTAAGAGTTAAATTCGGAATAAATCTGAATCAAACGTGTCTCAGTCAGGCGTCTTATGAACGCGGGAGAACTGAAACCTGGGCCTTCTTCAAAGCACCCTTAACGCCAAATTCCACTTGTCCGTCAATTAAAGCGAACAAAGTGTGATCTTTACCAATACCAACGTTTGCACCCGGATGAACTCGTGTACCGCGTTGACGAATGATGATGCTGCCAGCATTAATATGCTCGCCGCCAAATACCTTAACGCCTAAGCGTTTCGATTCTGAGTCGCGGCCATTTCGTGTCGAGCCGCCGCCTTTTTTCTGTGCCATATCTTTCTCCTGCTATTTAGCCGTTAGCCTAAATTAGGCTTTAATCGTGTTAATCAGAATTTCTGTGTAATTCTGACGATGGCCTTGGTGCTTTTGATAATGCTTGCGACGGCGCATCTTAAAGATTGTCACTTTATCGTGACGTCCCTGGGAGACGACAGTGGCCATCACAGCTGCACCATTAACCAATGGATCACCCAATTTGAGTGAAGCGCCTTCGCCTACGGCGAGGACTTGGTCAAGAGTGATTTCGCTGCCGATTTCCGCTGGTATCTGTTCTATTTTCAATTTTTCGCCTGCAGCAACTTTATACTGTTTGCCACCGGTTTTTATGACCGCGTACATGGTTTGAAACCTCAATTAATATCTACATTTAAGCTAATCCACCCTGGATGAGCTAAGCCTATTATTATATCTTGCATGACGAGCACTGTCAAAACCAATGAATTAAGCCAAATTTTGGCACCAATCTCCTTAGATTTCAAGGCCTTAGATGAGGTTATTCGTCTACGCCTAGCCTCAAAAGTCGCCTTAATTGACCAAATCTCCACCTACATCATTCAGGCAGGCGGAAAACGGATTAGACCAGCCCTCCTGCTTCTCATCAGCAAAGCCCTGGCCAATGGCAAAGAAACGCCTCACGCCCTAGAACTAGCAGCGGTAGTGGAGTTTATCCACACTGCCACCCTACTTCATGACGATGTGGTGGATGAATCTACCCTGCGCAGGGGTCGAGAAACGGCCAATGCCGCCTTTGGGAATGCAGCAAGCGTTTTAGTGGGCGATTTTCTGTATTCCAGAGCCTTTCAAATGATGGTGGGCCCAAATGACCTGCGCGTCATGGAAATTCTCTCCGATGCAACCAATACGATTGCCGAGGGCGAAGTTTTACAGCTCTTGAATATGAATGACCCAGAAGTTGACGAAGAAAGCTATTTGCAGGTCATTCGCTACAAAACAGCCAAATTATTCGAAGCCTCAACAGAACTTGGCGCCATCCTGGCAAAAACGAATACTGAGCAGCAAAAACAGGCTGCGGCTTTTGGTCGTCATATCGGAACCGCCTTCCAACTCATGGATGACCTATTGGATTACACCGCTGACGCAGCGCAAATGGGAAAAAATGCCGGCGATGATTTGCGAGAAGGCAAGCCCACGCTTCCACTGATTTATCTTTTGGAAAATGGCAACACCGAAGAGCGCCTCTTGGTTCGCGCGGCTATTGAACAAAATCAAGACTTGCCAGATGACGTGTTCGCGCAAATTCTGAGCGCGGTACAAAATTCAGGCGCCCTTGAATACACTCAAGCTGCCGCAAAGAAAGAGGTGGATCTTGCGCTGGAGTGCATCAAAGACTTTCCCACCAATGAAGCCACAACAGCACTACATGCTTTGTGCAAATACTCCTTAGCTCGTCAAACTTAAGCACCTACGCTTTTCATTCTGAGGTCACGCGCCGTAATGCGCGCCTTCTCAGCCTCATCTCGTAAGCGAGCAATCTCTTGATCCGAGAGCTTCTCTAGATTCGAATAATCCAACTTCCAAGCGGGATCATCCGACCAAACCAAGGGTGACTGCACAGTTGTTCGAGGAGCAGGAGCACTCTCTAATACACGCAAAGCAAGCTCAAAATTCATATCTTGTGACTCACGATGATTCGGCATGGCCGCCGCATTCCCAAGAGGAAAATCGCTAAATAAAAACCGTGGCACACCGCAGTACTCGACAATATCTTTCGCAGCACCCATGACCACCGTTGGAATGCCAGCGCTCTCTAAATATCGAGCCAACAAACTTTGGCTTTGATGGCAAATCGGGCAGTTCGGAATTAATACGGCAGCATCCACCCCATCTGCACGCATGTTTTCCAAAATAATCGGGGCATCTATTTCAAGAGTATGTCGCTGACTGCGATTCGTTGGCAATCCATAGAAGTGTTTTGATAATGTCTGAATGCGCCCAAGCCCAACAGCGCGTTTAGCTGCGTCCAATGGAAACCAACAATTCATATCCTCCATATTCGCATTGCGTCGATCAATACCAACATGCGCGATGCGCAAATCCGCATCCTCGCTAACAGGCTTGCTATAGGGCTCATAAAATTTCGCGCTAGCGTTATAGGGCGCTCCAGGTCCCTGTAGCCCTTTGCTGGAATCAAATGGTACAGCCGTCGTCACCAGACCCAAAATGGATTGATTGAGTGGCTTCTTTAGGGGTACAAAAGGGACATCAATATAGTGAGCCCATACATAGGGCGTGTCATATCCTAAGCCCAAATAGTAATGACGTGTCCGTTCGATGTAACGAATAGGTTGATCCAACTCTGGTGCAAACAGCAATTCAGCGCTCTTATTAGTCATCAATGCATCCCTGTAAGATATTGCTTATTAAATATTAACTATCAGGAGAATTCATTATGGCTCAATGGCTCAGATTTCAACATCAAGGCAAAACGGGATTTGGACAGGTGCACGGGGAGCAAATTACCATTTACTCTGGCGACCTTTTCAACAATCCCCAGCCTACCGGAGAATCGCTAAAACTTACCGATGTAACCATTGACACTCCATGCACGCCATCAAAGATGGTGGCGATGGTGGATAACTTTCACGCACTTGTTACTAAACTAGAGCATTCAGTGCCGGCAGAACCCTTGTATTTCCTTAAAGGAAATAATTCATTTCTGGCCGCAAATCAAACCATCCGGACACCAAAGTCTTATTCTGGAAAAGTAGTTTACGAAGGTGAGCTTGGTATTGTGATTGGCAAAGCCTGTCATGAGGCAAGTGAAACGGAAGCAGCGCAAGCGATTTTTGGCTATACCTGCATCAACGATGTAACGGCGATTGAAATCCTCAATCGTGACCCAGGCTACGCTCAGTGGACTCGTTCTAAGAGCTTTAATACCTTCGGCGTTTTTGGCCCCTATATTGCCACCGATGTTGACCCAAGCAAGCTCACCGTTAAAACTATTTTGAATGAGCAAGAACGTCAGAGCTACCCTATTGCTGACATGATTTTTCCGCCAGCAAAATTGGTGAGCCTGATTTCTCAAGATGTTCCACTACAAGCGGGCGACATTATTGCCTGCGGAACATCAGTTGGCGTTGGCTCTATGAAACCAGGCAGCAATGTCAGCGTCATTATTGATGGCGTTGGTCGTTTAGACAATCGCTTCGAATAAAGATCGCAAGCTTAAAAATAAAAACCCTCGCCATGATTAGTGGTGAGGGTTTTTTATTGCTGACGTTTCTAAAAAGAAATACTCAACTACTTTTTTCTTTTAGTAACCTGAAACTGATGGCAATGCCAAACTGCCTTTAGAGGCCTGAACATTCTCATCAAGATACTTCGTCAACGCAAAAACCGTGTTCAAGCAGGGTGTTGGAGTCTGAGTAATCTTGCCAAGCTCAATAACCGAACCAAGCAAGGCATCAATTTCTAAACTGCGACCAGCTTCTAGGTCTTGCAGCATAGAAGTTTTGTGTTTCCCAACCTTCTCGGCACCAGCAATGCGACGCTCAATATCCACACGGAAAGTGACGCCCAACTTCTCGGCAATCGTTTGAGCTTCAGCCATCATGTTACGAGCCAACTCTTTCGTCAAAGGATGTTGGCAAATACCTTCTAAGGTTCCATGAGTCAATGAGCTGATTGGATTGAAGGTCATGTTGCCCCACAACTTCAACCAAATTTCAGAACGAATATCTTCCAGGATCGGAGATTTGAAACCAGCAGCACCCATCATTTCAGACATTTTCTGAATGCGCTCGGTCACTTTGCCATCCAACTCACCTAAAGGAAAGCGATTGCCTTCAACGTGACGGATGACACCCGGTGCTTGAGTAAAGGTGGCGGGATACACCACGCAACCAATAATATTATTTGGATTAATTGCTTTCTTAGCAACGCCGCCAGCATCCACAGTTTCCACCGAGTGATCTTGGTAATCACCGCCCAGCTTTTGGAAATACCACCATGGAATTCCGTTCTGCATTGGGATCAAAATAGTCTCAGGACCCATGATTGCTGCAAGGTCGTCAATGATAGGTTCAACCTGATGCGCCTTGACAGCCAAAATCACGACATCGGGCGTTTCTGCATCGGTAATTTTTTCTACCGCCTTCACCTGAGCCACCAGGGGCTCGGGCTGGTCATCCATAATTAGCGCAAGACCACGCTCTTTGATTGCCGCTAGAGTAGCGCCACGAGCAACAACCGTTACCTCATTGCCCGCTCGAGCCAACATGACAGCAAGGTAACCGCCAATAGCGCCCCCTCCACCGATCACACAGATTTTCATAAAAACTCCATAAAGATAAAAAATTTTGAATTAGTGTCATATTAGAGGAGAATATTTTGCGGTGCAACAAAATATTTATGCCTATTTTTTGGGCATATTTAAGATTGTCTCAGCCCTTAAATGGCGCTTAATTTAGCTCTGGGGACTAAGCCACCTAAGAGCATGCCAATGACACTAGCCAAAAGCCCGGCTAATTGAGGGGGAAGAATCGCATTTGGAGCAAGGGTTTCGCAACTGATCCAGACAGTGAGCCCCCCAACAACAGCCAATAAGCCGCCTAAGGAGTTCGCTTTCGACCAATACACACCAAAGGCAAGTGGCACGAAAGCTGCAACCAATGTCACTTTATAGGCGTTCTCCACCATCTTAAAAATAGATAAATGGGAATTCACCGCAAAAAAAGTAACGACCACTGCAAAACATAGGACGGTAATACGCATTACCTTCAACAAATCTCGATCAGATAAATGCTTAAAAAATCCTCTGACGATATTTTCGGCAAACGTGACCGATGGGGCCAGCAAAGTCGCACTGGCACAACTCTTAATCGCCGACAGAAGCGCCCCAAAAAACATCACCTGCGCAATCAATGGTGCGTGATTCAAAATCAACTTTGGCAAAATCATCTGGGGGTCTGTATTTAAGTACTGCTGCACCAAATCAGGACTGATGATGGTGGCTGAATACGCTAGATACAAGGGAACAAAAGCAAAAATGAAATACAAAACACCGCCCAACAGAGCCGCTTGGACGGCAATATTGACGTTCTTTGAGGAGGTGATACGCTGAAAGACATCCTGCTGCGGAATAGAGCCCAGCATCATGGTGCATAAAGCAGCGACAAATCCCAAGATGGATGCCAGGTTCATATCGGGCCAGAAATTAGAAAATTGGCCTGCGGCAGCGGCATGTTCAAGTACTACGCCAATGCCACCTGTTTGAACAGTCATTTCACCACCGATATAGAGCATCCCGACTACGATGATGATCATTTGAATGAAATCGGTAATGGCTACTGACCACATGCCCCCAAACAAGGTGTAGATCAACACACTACCCGCGCCAATCAACATGCCGCCAGTCTGAGAAATACTGCCCTCGGAAACGACATTGAAAACCAATCCTAAGGCTTTAATTTGTGCAGCAACCCAGCCTAGATAAGAAACCACAATACAGAGGGTCACCAAAACTTCAACTGTTCGCCCATACTTCTCCCTAAAGAAATCACCAATAGTGAGCATGCGCCGGTTGTAGAGATGTCGAGCAAAAAAGAGGCCCACCAATATCAGACACATCGAAGAGCCAAAGGGGTCTGAAACAATGCCGCCCAAACCCTCTTTTAAAAAAGTAGCTGGTATACCTAGGACAGTTTCAGAGCCAAACCAAGTGGCAAAGACGGTGGCAGTCACAATCGGCAAAGGGAGGCTATGGCCAGCGGCGGCAAAGTCTGCGGTATTTTTAACGCGTAGCGCAGCCCAAAGGCCGATGCCCACAGACACTACCCAATAGATGATGACAAACCAAATCAACATCGCCCAATTTCTCCTTCAGGAATTTGCACAAATTATATGGCCTTGTCACTTATGACATTCATGAAATAAGGCTTAAATTTGGGCACGCTCGTCTGACATAATTCATGGGTGAATTCCCCAACAGAGAACCCAATTGCTGATCTGGCTTATCAAAAAGCCATTTTGAGTTCTGTCTCGCGCACTTTTGCCCTCACCATCCCCCTATTACCACCGGCAATTGAGAAGGTGGTTGGCAATACTTATCTACTTTGCCGCATTGTCGACACCATTGAGGATGCAAGTGAATTAACGGCCACAGAGAAACAGGGTCTATCTAAACTCTTTTTAGAGACGGTTCTTGGAATCATTCCTGCTAGCGCTTTTGTCACCCCCTGTCTAGAGGCCTTAAAAGCTTATTCAAATCAGGATGAACTAGATTTAATTGCCCATACCCCAACCGTTCTAAGAATACTCCACACTTTTTCAGATAGAGATCAAGTCGCAATTAGCCGCTGCGTCTCCATCATGTCAGAGGGGATGTCTTATTTTCACAATAGACAAACTCAAGAGGGTCTAAAAGATTTACCTGAATTTGAACACTACTGCTATGTAGTAGCGGGAGTGGTTGGAGAACTTCTTACCACTATTTTTAGCAACTACTCACCGGAGTTTGCCAAACGCATTCAGGGCCATGAAAAACTGGCAGTGGCTTTTGGTCAAGCGCTGCAGATGACTAATATTCTCAAGGACTCGCCAGAGGATCGCGCACGCGGAGTGTCGTGGAAACCAATGCATCTTTCACAAACAGCGCTTCTCAAGATTGCCCATGAAAAGCTTCAAGACTCTCTCGCCTATATTCTGCTGATTCCCAAGGGTGAAAGTGGCATGAGGCGCTTTTGCTTCTTAGCATTTGGTCTAGCTGTAATGACTCTAGAGAAGATTGCTAGTAAAACAGAATTTAGCGACAAGGCGGAGGTAAAGCTGTCTCGCAAAACGGTAGGGTGCTTCTATAGCTTCACCAAGCTAGCAGCAGGCAGTGATGCCACGATGAGATTGTTTCTATATATCGCCTCTGGACGCTTGAGACGTATTACAGCAGGCCGCCATTAAAAATGAGCTAAAGAGCACCCTCGTGCTTTAAGAGCCAAATTTTGATTTGACGATGAAGCCCTGGCGTGTCTTCCTTCATAAATCCACCTATTCCTTGCGCAGAAACTACCCGGTGACAAGGTGTAATGAGGGGATAAGGATTGGCGCCGCAAGCGGTTCCAACAGCACGCGGACCGCTCTTAATTTCTTTGGCAATCTCCCCGTAAGTCTTTGTACTGCCAATCTCAATATTTTGGGCGGCATTCCAGACTTTTTGCTGGTGCACAGTGCCGGCCGGCTTAAGTGGCAAATCAAAACTAGCTGAAGGATTTTTGAAATATTGAGCACATTGCTTTGAAAAAGCTTTAGCCAACTGATTTGCTGGGGCAATCAGAGCGGTGGTGGGCGGCAAGTAATCAATTTTTGAAATCATCAAGCTGTCATCTACCAGCTCAGTTTGTACTCCCAGACACCCAAAAGGCGCTGCAATGACGCAATACTCGGCGGAATGGATGACTAAGCTGGATCGAGAAGAGGGCATGCGGAAGATTCTGACATACATTACGGAAATTATTCGGGGACAATTCCAACAAAGCTATAGCGAGAGAAATGCCACTTTGCTATATTGGTTCTTCTTTATTCTTTGCAGGCGCCCCTAATGGACACTTTTTTTGATGATTGGCCTTTTATTGGCCAAGTCGCTCTAGTCCTATTTTTACTCGCACTCTCCGGCTTTTTTTCCATGGCCGAAACCAGCATGCTTTCCTCAAATCGTCATCGCCTTCGCGCAATGGCAAATGGAGGCAATGCTGGAGCTGCGCTTGCCGAAAGATTATTAAAGCGGATTGACTCGCTTCTCTCTGTATTACTCATCTCCAACAACCTCATCAATACCATCCTACCAATTTTGGTAACCGGTATTGCGCTGCATATTTTTGGCGATAGTGGACTAGTACTGTCGATTGCCACTCTGGTTGTAGCCTTACTCATCATCATCTTTAGCGAGATTACGCCAAAGGTGATTGGCGCAGCATTTCCCGAGAAAATCGCCAGCAATGTCGGCTGGGTCATTCTGCCGCTTACTTACTTTCTGAAGCCCTTACTGTGGTTCATCAATAATCTGGTTTCGGGTTTGATGAAAATTTCTGGACTACAGGCATCCAATGAAAATCGCGTGATGAGTAAAGAGGAGTTGCGCAGCCTCGTACTTGAATCCAATCGTTTTGTATCTGCGCACCATCGCAATATATTGCTGAACTTGTTCAACTTGGAAAATATTCTGGTTGAGGATGTGATGACACCTCGCGCAAAGATTGAGATTTTAGATCTTTCAAGACCTATCGATGAAGTCGTGCAACAACTAGAAACTTGTTATCACAATAAACTACCGGTATGTGATGGCGATTCAGAGCGCATCGTTGGAATCCTCTCGGTAAAAAAGGCGCTCTCCTTGTTGGGAAGCTCAGAACTGCACCATGAGGACTTTAGGGTTTTACTCAATGAGCCTTACTTCATTCCAAGCGGTACACCCGTACTACAGCAGATGCAGTTTTTCCAGGACAATCAGCAACGCCTTAGCCTCGTCGTGAATGAGTATGGGGAAGTTCTTGGCCTAGTGACATTTGAGGATATTGTTGAAGAGCTGATTGGGGAGTTCACCACCTCCTTTTCAAATCTCTCCAACAATCCGCGCTGGCTTACTGATGGTACCTATCTTGCAAGCGGTAGCGCATCGCTACGCGATTTAAATCGCCTCCTGAATCTCGACCTACCTCTGGATGGCCCCCGTACTTTAAACGGTCTGATCTTGGAGAAATTAGAGGCTATCCCTGATCATGATGTCAGCATCCGGATAGCAGACGTTGTAATGGAGATTGTGCAGTTCGACGAACACGGGGTTAAAACTGTGAAGCTATATAGACCCCTCAATCAGCCCAAGCAAGATTGAGCGAAGCACTTCATGATTCTCACATTATTCGTACCTGGCATGGAATCACAGTTGATGCATTAAATTCCCGGGCAACGGACATTCACATTGAGGCTCGCACTCAAGAAACGATGGTGCGCGTCCGTATAGATGGACAACTCAGACTACAAAATCAATACCCTATTGATTTGCATGAGCGCCTCATTACCCGCATCAAAATTTTGGCCCGCTTGGATATCGCAGAGAAGCGATTGCCCCAAGATGGTCGACTTGCTATCGGGCATGATTTCAGCAAGCCTAATATTGATTGCCGAGTTTCTATTCTGCCAACACTGCACGGTGAAAAAGCAGTGGTACGGATTCTCCCAAGTCAGCTAAATGAACTCGCCTTAGAGAGCATTGGCTTGCTACCAGAGCAGCTAGCCATATTTAAGCATGCCATTCAACAAACTAATGGACTAATTCTGGTAACGGGTCCAACGGGTAGCGGGAAGACCCGTACTCTGTACAGCTGCCTCAGCGCACTCAATCAAGTCCAACGCAATCTCTGCTCTGTGGAAGATCCAATTGAAATTCGTCTTCCTGGCGTGAATCAAGTGGCTTATCACCCAAAAGCGGGATTAGATTTTCCAACGATCATTCGCGCCCTATTAAGGCAGGATCCTGATGTCATCATGATTGGGGAAATTCGAGATGCGGCCAGTGCTCAACTTGCTATTCAGGCGGCGCAAACAGGGCATCTTGTATTAAGTACTCTACACACCCGTAATGCACTCGGGTCTCTTAATCGTCTTAAAAGCTTGGGCATTGACCAAGAGGCCATTGAATCTTGCCTACGTTGCGTGAGCTCTCAACGCTTGGTGCGCAGAAAATGTCAACATTGCACTACAAAGAGCTCTCCAAAAGATTGCTCATACTGCAAGGGGTCTGGTTATTTTGGGCGCATCGGAGTTCATGAAGTATTGGGACCTCAACAACTCTCACTTTCCACCCCCTATATGGATTTACATTCTGCAGGAATGCAGTGGGTCAACGCGGGACTCATTAATCTCAAAGCTCTTGAAGCTGAGGTTAGCGCTTGGCACTAAATCTCACTGTATTGACAAAACATCTCAGCAAGCCAGAACAACTCGTTTTCGCCCAACAGTTGCTGGCCCTACTTCACGCAGGTTTACCCCTTCTCAACGCGATTGAACTCCTCATTCAATCTTCGCCAAAATCATGGCAAGGTTGGCTGGGAAATCTTCGCGATCTATTGCGAAAAGGAAATAGTTTTTCATTCTGCCTACTCGCACAAGACGGGAGATTTGCAGCGGAGTTTTATAACCTGATTCGCGTAGGCGAAAGATCGGGAGACATCACCATTGCGCTGCGTACCATTTCCCAACAACTAGAAGCGCAAATTGAATTGCGTAGAAAAGTACAGCAATCCCTCACCTACCCCATCATCACGCTTGCCACATCATTCCTATTGGTCGCAGTCATGCTGGTATGGGTTGTCCCCGTCTTTAAAGATGTGTTTGGGCATTTTCAGGCGGAACTTCCCGCGCCCACGCGCATATTAATTCAGTGTTCCGACTTCATCCAGGATTACTGCATTGAAGCGAGTACGCTCATTTTCACAGGAGTCACGTGCTTCGTCTATGTATGGCTTAAATCCACTTCACTGCAAAGACGTTGCGATAGCATCAGCTTACGAATCCCTTTCTTTGGCAATTTATTTCGGCTAGCAACCCTGTCATGCTGGTGCCGCACCTTAGGCCATTTACTCGAAGCTGGATTGACACTACCCGACGCTCTTCGTGTCACCGCGCAATCCTCCAATCACTGGGTCAGCCATGACTTCAGCGCTGAACTATTTAAAGAACTCACGCGAGGCTGGCCCCTGGGAGATGCACTCAAAAGGGCTGATCGACATGCGCCCCTCATGGATATAGAGACCAGATTGCTATTACATATTGGCGCTGAAAGTGGATCCCTGCCGGAGATGCTCAATAAACGTGCTACAGCGCTGGGAGCGCAACTCAGTGGGCGCTTAAATTCACTCAGCCAAAGCTTGGAGCCTGCGCTAATCCTGATGGTTGGTGCCATCATTGGCAGCTTGGTGATAATCCTATATCTACCCATTTTTAATTTAGGGCAAATCGTCTAATGGATGTCGCAACACTCAGTGGGCTTGTCAAAACTCTTTTCATATTGGCCCTGCTATATCTGGCCTATATTGATTGGCGCAGCTTTCGTTTGCCCAACGCCATTACCCTGCCTCTAATCATCCTGGGTCTTGGACTTAACCTCACTTCAAACCTTCGATTTACCGACCCCCCATCCGCACTGATTGGAGCCTGTCTTGGGTATGGAGTAATTTGGGCGCTCAACGCTCTCTATTACCTCCTCAAGCATCGCAATGGCATTGGCATGGGAGATGCAAAACTACTGAGCGCATTAGGGGCATGGCTAGGATGGGCCACCCTCCCAAGCATTTTGCTGCTTGCATCAACCCTAGGGATTCTTGGGGGGCTTCTTTGGCTTAAATGGAGTCGTCACAAACTGCACCAGGCCTTCCCATTTGGCCCCTTTCTTGTCATTGCTGGCATCATTGAACTGTTATGGCCTCAAATCATTCCAACCCTCCTGATACACAGCTAGACATCAATGCCTTAAAAGGGGATATTCCTTTGGTTGGACTCACCGGAGGCATTGGCTCTGGCAAAACAGCGGTCAGCGACCTGCTAGGTCAACTCGGGGCAGGAATTATTGATACCGATCTGATTGCCCACCAAATTACCGCTCCCGGCGGATCGGCCATCCCCCTCATTAGCGAGAGGTTTGGGTCGGAATATCTTGATAGCCACGGCGCCTTGGATCGCCCAAAAATGCGTACTTTAGTGTTTGGAAACGCTCAAGCTAGACAGACTCTAGAACAAATTACCCACCCCCTCATCAAGCAGGAGACCGCTAAACAGGCTTTTACACTGGCAAAATCTGGAGCTCCCTACCTTGTATTTGTGGTGCCCCTACTAGTTGAATCGAGAACGTGGGTAGATTTACTGGACTTTGTTGTGGTGGTTGATTGCCCAGAAGAAACACAAATCGAGCGTGTGATGCACCGCAATAATATGGCTCGCTCAGATGTCGAAAATATCCTCAAGGCCCAGGCAAGCAGAAAAGAGCGACTTGATAATGCCAATGCGGTCATTCAAAATCAGGGAAGCCTGGAGGAGCTTAGACGGGAAGTCCAAGATCTTCATGAAAAATTACTTAAAATTAAGATTAGTTCGCCAGGTTCGTCATAGAATATAGGCTTGTGATCGTCTACGAATACCCTTTCAATGAATTAGTCCGAAGCATGCTTCGGCTAGAGTATTTGTTCGCCCGATTCAATCACTTTGTGAGATCGGATGATCCCGAACTTCACCACAATGCGATTGCCATGTTGTTTGATTTGGGCGATATCGGCTCCCGAGGCGATATCAAATCTTTATTGCTCAAAGAATTTGAACGTCAGAAATACGCACTCAATGGCTTGAAGTCTTCTCAAAAAGTGGATCAAGAAGCGCTCTCACAAACACTCTCTGAAATCGACAGGGCTGCACTCAACATTAATCAGTCAATGGGAAAGCCTAATGCGGCAATTACCGAGAGTGAGTGGCTCAATGCCATTCGAACGCGACTTAATATTCCTGGTGGAACTAGTCCAATTGATTTGCCAAGTTATCACGCTTGGAAAAATAGCCCTTCCGCTCAACGCAGAGAACTCTTAGAAAATTACATCGCCCCACTTTTGCCGTGGCATGAGGCCTGTCAGATATTTTTACGCTTACTTCGCCAATCCGGTGAAGCTAAAGATGTTGTGGCTCATCAAGGATCATTTCAACAAGCACCTTCTGGTAAGGTGTATCAGTTAATGCGCATTGCCGTGGAAGATGATTCCCTCTTCTCTGAGATCAGCGCTAATAAATATCTTCTATCTATTCGTTTTCTTAAAAGCGATCGAGATAAAAAACCACAAATCGTCAATGAGGATGTGCCTTTTAGGCTCACCCTTTGCCAGCTCTAAGCCAAGAGCAATCTTAACTTTTCTAACATTGGCCAGGCTGCTGGCAATAAAGGTTCAACACTAGGCTTCTCATCTGCCAGTCGTTGCCAAGATAGCTCTTGCCCCTCGCAGCCCCGAGGATTTCCAGTCCAGCTTCTAATAATGCTGACATGCAAACGCACATAAGCATGTGGATAGTCATACTCTAGAACTAGCAACTCTTCGCTAGATTCAATGTCGATTCCAAGCTCTTCCTGAAGCTCGCGCTTGAGTGCTGCAAATACAGACTCACCTTTTTCAATCTTTCCGCCTGGGACTTCCCAGTACCCAGCATATGGCTTGCCTACGGGTCGCTGGCCCAAAAGATAGCGACCCTGTGAGTCCAATAAGATTCCAGCCGCCACCTCGGTAACGGCGCGATTTATCTCGGCCATAAAATTTAAGCTGATGCGGGATGAGAGCCAGCCCAATGCTTAGCAAATTGCCAAGCCACTCGACCAGAACGTGATCCACGCTCCAAGGCCCAGATCAATGCCTCCGCACGTGCAGCTTCTATTTGGGGATTACTTAAACCAAAGTGTTGCAGCCAATGGGAAACAATTGCCAAGTATTCATCTTGCTTGGGGGGATAGAAAGAAAGCCACAAACCAAAGCGCTCCGATAGAGAAATTTTTTCCTCCACTACTTCACCGGGATGCAACTCACCATCATCGCCATGAGAATAGCCTTCGTTATCTTTCATGTACTCAGGCAATAGGTGCCGGCGATTTGAGGTTGCATAGATCAGAATGTTATCGACCTGAGCGGATACAGAGCCATCTAAGGCAGACTTCATCGCCTTATAACCAGACTCACCATCCTCAAAAGATAGGTCGTCGCAAAAAATAATAAAGCGCTCTGGTCTATCGGCCAGTAACTCCGTAATGTCCGCCAAATCCGCTAAGTGCTCTTTTTCAACTTCAACCAAACGCAAGCCTTGGCTAGCAAACTCATGCAAGCTTGCCTTAATGAGAGAGGACTTTCCAGTTCCACGCGCACCCGTCAATAGAATATTATTGGCAGGCTTTTTTTGAATAAAGTTTCTTGTATTGTCACGAATTGCATCCCTCTGACGATCAATATTTTGTAGATCTTCAAAAGTAATATCTGCCACATGCTTGACCGGTTGCAAGAATCCAATGCTACCGAAAATACTATCCCGACGACGCCATCTAAATGCAGTGGAGGATGTCCACTGCTCTTCAGTCAACTGTTTAGGTAAAAATGTCTCGAGATGACTTAGGAGTCGATCTAGTTTTTCATTCATCAAAAAATTTCCTAGGAACGGTAATCAGCATTAATAGAGACATAGTCATGTGATAGATCACATGTCCACATAGTTTGCTGCGCCGATCCGCGACCCAAATCAATCTTCACAGTAATTTCGGCAGCCTGCATTACTCTCTGACCATCGGCCTCTTGATAGCTGGGATTACGTCCACCATCCTTAGCAACCCAAACATCACCGAGCCACATTTGCACTTTATTAACATCTAAGTCAGCAATACCAGCATAGCCAATAGCCGCAAGAATGCGGCCTAAGTTAGGATCACTGGCGAAGAATGCTGTTTTAACCAATGGTGAATGTGCGATTGCCTCAGCCACTAAACGACATTCGGCTTCCGTCTTGCCACCCTGCACATCTATTGTGATCAATTTAGTAGCGCCCTCTCCATCCCTCACAATCATCTGCGCAAGCTTGCGAGCCAGCGCAATCAAAGCAGTCTTCACTACGCTATAGCTAGGATCCTCAGTAGACTGAATTTGCACAGAAGATTGACCTGTCGCCATAATGATGAACGAATCATTCGTTGAAGTATCGCCATCAATCGTAATCGCATTAAAAGATTGATCAGCAATTTCCTGGGTCAATTTTCCCAATAGGCCCGGCGCGAATCCAGCATCAGTGGCAATAAATCCCAACATGGTTGCCATATTAGGGTGAATCATTCCAGCACCCTTACAAATCCCGGTAATCGCGATCTGACCAGCGGGAGTATCAACTGAAGTTGACGTAGCCTTTGGTTGCGTATCGGTAGTCATAATCGCTTCAGCAGCGTCAAACCAATGATCCTCACCTAAATTAGCAACAGCCTTTGGGAGTGCGCTAATGATTTTCTCAATTGGAAGCGGCTCGAGAATCACTCCAGTTGAAAAAGGAAGAATTTGCTCCGGATTGAGATTTAATTCTTTAGCAAGAGTGGCGCAAGTTGCCAAAGCATCTTTCATGCCCCGCTCGCCAGTGCCTGCATTCGCATTACCGGTATTCACAACCAAAGCGCGAATCTCGCCTTTAGCGCCATCTTGCGCCAAATGCTCTCGGCACACTTGAACTGGGGCGGCACAGAAACGATTCAGGGTAAAAACACCAGCAACCTGAGATCCAGGCACCAAGGTCATCACCAATAGGTCTTTGCGATCAGCCTTTTTAATTCCGGCTTCGGCAATACCCATCTGAAATCCCTTAATGGGCTTAAGTTGGTCTTTTTGGGGGAGGGGTAAGTTCACTGTCATGATTTGACAATTGTAGATGAGGCTTAAAAAGCAAGCGCACCAATAAAATGGCGCGCTTGCTGTAAAACGAGAGAGGAAACCTTACGCCTTGATTGGCAATTCCCGAATTCTCTTGCCAGTAGCCGCAGCAATTGCGTTCACCAGCGCCGGAGCAACCAAGGGCACGCCCACCTCGCCCAAACCGCCTGGCTTCTCCTGGCTAGGCACTAAGTGCACATCAACAATCGGCACCTGATTTTGACGGAGGCTTGGATAGTTATTGAAGTTGCTTTGCTGCACTCGACCATTTTGAATGGTAATTTCATTGCTCAGAGCAGCCCCTAGACCATAAAGCACGCCACCAGTCAGCTGGGCCCTAGCTTGATCAGGATGAACAGTAATACCGCAATCTGAAACAAAAGTAATCTTCTTTACCTTGGCTCCAGCAGAGGCCCCATCCAATTCCACAACGCAAGCGGAATAAGTGTCATAACACTCCATCTGCGCAACGCCGAACTTTTTGCTACCAGCCTGATAGCCCGATTTTGCAACAGCCAGCTTTAAAACTGCCTGTGCTCTAGGCTGCTTTTTGAGAGCGGCCAACCTGAAAGCAACCGGATCCTTGCCCGCGGCCTTAGCCAACTCATCCATAAAACTCTCAACAGCAAATGCATTCAAAGCATTACTCACTGAACGCCAGTATCCAACCCTGATACCAACATCCTCAATAACATTGGCAACCTCCAAATTAGGAATGTCATATGTCAAATTATTCGAACCTTCTGTCATAAAGGGATCAAAACCATCTTTAACAAACCCTGGGAAAGCTCGAGCGGTGACGGACTGGGAAACCATTTTGGCCTTCATAGCATCAAGCTGCCCACTTCCACTCAGAGTTGCCTCCATCTGATGTACGCTCATTGGGCGATAGAAGTCATGGGTGATATCGTCCTCTTTGGTCCAGAGCATCTTCACCGGCATACCTGCTGCTCGTGAAATCTCTGCTGCCTGACGAATAAAGTCTAATTCCAGCTTCCGCCCAAACCCACCACCTAAAAAGGTGGTTTCAATGGTGACATTTTCTGGACTCACTCCAGCAGCTGCAGCCGAAACCGCCTGCGCTCCCTGCTGAAACTGAATCGGTCCAATAATTCTGCATTTGCCATTAGAAACATCCGCGGAACAATTGACCGGCTCCATCGTGGAATGTGCGAGATACGGTAAAAAGTACTGCGCACTAATTACCTTGCCGCCTGCAATCGCACCAGCAGGATCTCCCACCGTTTTAATGATGGCGCCCTTTTTACTTAAGCCCGCCTCTAATTGCTTACGGACTTCAATGTTATTGATATTAGCGCCAGGTCCTTCATTCCAAGTGATTTTGAGAGCATCTCTACCCTTACGCGCCGCATAAAAGTCTTTTGCCAAAACAGCCACGCCGTCGGATATCTGCACCACCTTAATCACGCCGGCTACTTTCAAAGCGGCAGAGTCATCTACCGATGTTGGCACGCCACCAATAACAGGGCACTGAGCCAAAGAAGCAATTGCCATTCCGGGAATCTTTACGTCAATACCAAAGACAGCTTTACCGGCAATCTTGGCAGGTGTATCTAGGCGACGCATTTTTTCTTTACCAATCACCATGAAGTTTGCCGGCGACTTTAGCGCTGGCTTTTCTGGCAAAGGTAATTTGGCTGCATCCGCAGCAAGTTCACCATAAGTGGCAGACTTTCCACTAGCGTGTGTCACCTTACCATTCATGGCAACACATTGATCCACGGAAACATTCCAACGATTCGCTGCCGCCTGAACCAATACTGCTCGAGTAGCCGCACCCGCAATACGTAACTTATCGAAGCCCTCTCGAACGGAAGTAGAACCGCCCGTAATTTGACCACCTAATAAAGCGTTGATATATACCGGCGCAACTCCCGCCATCTCTACCTTAATCATGGATAAAGGTAGATTTAACTCCTCCGCCAATAGTGCTGGCATCGAAGTATAGGTATCTTGGCCCATCTCTGATCGAGCGCAAATTAAGGTAATTTGATTGTCGGGAGTAATACGAATCCAGGCATTCGCCAATGCTGGCTCGCCCTTTGCAGGAACTGCAGCCTCTCCCATTACTGGAAGATGCATGCCAACCACAAATGCGCCTGCAACCACTGAGCTCTTTTGAATAAACTGACGGCGGCTAATATTTTTTACGGAGTTATTTTTCATATTCATGCTCCTCAAGCCAACTTCTCGGAGGCGCGCTTCACAGCCTTCTCAATTCGTGAATAAGTTCCACAGCGGCAGATATTTCCGCTCATGGCGTTTTTAATCTCTTCAGAATTTGGCTGTTTCTTTCTCGCCAATAAATCCGCTGCTGACATCATTTGACCGGTCTGGCAATAACCACACTGCGGCACGTCAAACTCCAACCAAGCATCGTGTAATGCATGGCCCATTTTTTCAGGCAAGCCTTCTAAGGTGGTGACTTTTTTTCCTGCTGCCGCGGAGACTGGGGTTGAACAAGAACGAATGGCACTCCCCTCAAGATGCACGGTGCACGCACCACAAAGTGCAGCGCCACATCCATACTTTGGGCTGGTCACATCCAAGTGGTCACGCAATACCCACAAAATCGGGGTTTCTGGATCCCCTTCAAAATTAACAGCTTTGCCATTGAGATTAAAAGAAATTGCCATATCACCTCCTTAAATGTGGTTTTAACAAATGATGACAGATCTTCCATCATCACGCATAACTACCCACTAGGGATTTCACCAAGAAATAAAAAAGGCCCGGATCAATCCAGGCCTTCTCAAGTAAATACAGTGAAATTAGCGTTAACTTAATGCGCCACAACAGTTTTTGTATTTCTTACCGCTGCCACAGGTACAAGGATCATTGCGACCAACCTTAGGACCAGAGCGTGCTGGTGCCGGAACAATCTCAATGGCAGCACCACGATCACCGGTGGAACCAGCAACCTCAAGATCAGCATCTGCATGTTGATACTGCACATCGGAGAGCTTGGCCAAATCCTCATTCATAGACTCAGAAGCCTCATCCAATTCACTAGCACTGCGAATCTGCACAGTCATGATGCTCTTAACAACATCATTCTTAATGACATTGAGCAATTCACCATACAGCTCGAATGCTTCGCGACGATATTCTTGCTTTGGATCTTTTTGAGCGTAGCCCCGCAAATGAATACCTTGGCGCAGATGATCTAATGCCGCCAAATGTTCACGCCAATGAGTATCCACGCTATAGAGAAGAACAGAGCGCTCAAAGCCAGCAAAAGACGCGCGTCCAGACAGCTCTACCTTAGCGTCATAAGCTTTATTTGCAGCTTCCAAGACATGCTCAACGATCTGAGCATCATCCATGGATGCGGAGTTCTCCACCCAAGTTCTCAGATCAACAGTCAAACCCCAGTCATTTGCTAAAACATTCTCCAGCCCAGCCAAGTCCCATTGCTCTTCCATGGACTCCAAAGGAACATACAAAGCGCAGATGCTGCGTAAAACGTCTTCACGCAAATTGGCAATCAACTCACCAATATCATCACTTTCTAGAACTTCATTTCTCAAGCGGTATGTTTCTTTGCGCTGATCATTAGCAACGTCGTCATACTCGAGAAGCTGCTTACGAATATCAAAGTTACGACCTTCGACCTTACGCTGAGCAGACTCGATTGAACGAGTCACCATGCCTGCCTCAATAGGCTCACCATCAGGCATCTTGAGTCGATCCATGACTGCACGCAAGCGATCTCCAGCGAAGATACGGAGAAGCGAGTCATCCAAGGAAAGATAAAAACGAGAGGAACCAAAGTCGCCTTGACGACCAGCGCGACCACGCAACTGATTATCAATACGACGACTTTCATGGCGCTCAGTGCCAATAATATGCAAACCGCCTGCTGCTAATACTTGTTCATGCAAGCTATGCCACTCATCTTGCAAGGTCTTAATCTTCTCAGCTTTTTCAGTATCTGATAAGTTTGGATCGGCCTGAATTAATGATGATTGCTTACCTACATTTCCACCCAACACGATATCGGTTCCACGACCAGCCATGTTGGTGGCAATTGTGATCATTTTGGGCCTACCAGCTTGAGCAATGATTTCCGCTTCACGGGCATGCTGCTTAGCATTCAGCACTTGATGCGGCAATTGACGCTGATCTAATAAGTTGGCAATTAACTCTGAGTTTTCAATCGAAGTAGTTCCAACCAATACTGGCTGTCCACGTTTATAGCAATCTTCAATATCTTTAATGACCGCATCGTAACGTTCGCGAGAAGTCTTGTAGATTTGATCTTGGCGATCTTTTCTCTGGCTAATACGATTAGGTGGAATCACCACCGTTTCAAGGTTATAAATTTCCTTGAACTCATAGGCTTCAGTATCCGCAGTACCAGTCATACCAGCCAACTTACCGTACATACGGAAGTAGTTCTGGAAAGTAATCGTGGCTAGTGTCTGATTCTCATTTTGAATCGGCACGCCCTCTTTTGCCTCAACTGCCTGATGCAAACCATCCGACCAGCGACGACCCTGCATTAATCGTCCAGTGAACTCGTCGACAATGATGACTTCTTTGTTCTGAACAACATAATGCTGATCACGGTGATACAAGGAGTGCGCACGCAGAGCAGCGTACACATGGTGCATCAATGTAATATTTTGCGGAGCGTATAAGGAGTCGCCATCATTTAAGGCACCCAATTCCACCAAGACTGACTCAGCCTTATCATGGCCTTGCTCTGTCAAATACACCTGTTGCGATTTTTCATCTACCCAATAATCGCCTGGCTTTTCAACGCCGGTACCATCCGCTTTTTCTTCGCCAATTTGGCGCTCTAAATAAGATGGCAATGCATTGATTTTTAAATAGAGATCGGTATGGTCTTCAGCTTGGCCAGAAATAATTAATGGGGTGCGAGCCTCATCAATCAGAATAGAGTCAACTTCGTCAACGATGGCATAAGCAAGGCCACGCTGAACGCGCTGACCCAAATCTTGAACCATGTTGTCGCGCAAGTAATCAAAACCAAATTCGTTATTCGTACCGTAGGTGATATCTGCGGCATATGCCTCTTGCTTGGTGGTGTGATCCATCTGCGAAAGATTCACACCCACCTTCATGCCAAGGAAGTTATATAGGGTAGACATCCACTCAGCATCTCGCTGAGCCAAGTAATCGTTCACAGTAACAACGTGAACGCCCTTACCATTCAAGGCATTTAAATAAACGGGTAGTGTTGCGGTAAGAGTCTTACCCTCGCCCGTACCCATTTCAGCAATCTTGCCTTGATGCAAGGCCAAACCACCTAAAATTTGCGCATCAAAATGACGCATCTTCATTACACGGGAACTAGCTTCGCGAACTACTGCAAATGCTTCCGGAGCAATATCATCAAGGGGCTCACCTGCAGCCAGACGTGACTTGAACTCAGCAGTTTTTGCCTGAAGTGCGGCATCATCCAAAGCTTGCAGGCCAGGCTCAAAAGCGCTAACTTTGGCAACCACTTTGCGATACTGTTTTAAGAGGCGGTCGTTACGACTGCCGACCAGGGTTTTAAGAAGACCGATTACCATGGGATATTGAAGTAAATTAAGTCCTTGAGTTTATCACCCGCACCCCTAATTCATATGAACTTCGCCCCCAAACCCTCCCGCAAGAATGCAGCCCATGATTGGCTGGACTACCTTCGGGATTCGGAGGGTCTGGGAGGAATTTTGGCGAAAACTGAGGACCTCGCTAAGCTCAAAATAGCCCTTAAAACTGCCTTGGCCGAGCTGAATTTAGGCAATCTAACTCCGAAAATTGAGATTGGTTGGCGCACTGGCGGCCAAAATGAGCTCTTTTTGCTAGTGGGCGGGGCTAGTATTGCTACTCGCTTGCAACAAGTTTTACCCAGCTTAATCAATGAGTTAGCAAAAAATGGGGTGATTTGCTCTGCAATTAAGGTACGCCTAAAACCAGCGCCCCCAGCCTGGGAAATGAAGCCTCGCACCGGCCAACAGGCCCTTGAAAAACCCAAGGGTTTTAATGCCGTAGCACGTGCATCATGGGAAGGGTTATTGGAAAAATTAGCGCCTGATTCAGATTTGAGGAAAGCTGTTGAACGCCTTCTTCAAAATAAATCCAAATAAACGCAGAATTTAGAAAAAGAGGGGCTGACTCTCTTTGGAATACGCCTCAGGCGCCTTATTTTCAGGAAAGCCACTGATCTCGTAAGAGCTTGGGTCTTCCAGTAGCTTGCGCAATAAAGCGTTATTGAGGGCATGGCCTGATTTCTCGGCAATATAGGCCCCAACAATAGGATGCCCTACCAGATAGAGGTCTCCAATGGCATCCAAGATCTTGTGCCGTACAAACTCATCCTCATAACGCAGCTCCTCATTATTGAGGATGCGGTGCTCATCTAGCACGATAGCATTATCTAAACTTCCACCACGCGCCAAACCCATTTCGCGTAAGGCCTCAACTTCATGGGCGAAACCAAAAGTGCGGGCACGACCAATCTCACTTCGGTAAGCGTGCTCGGCAAAATCCACCACAAAACGTTGGCCAGTCTTATCAACCGCCGGATGTTTAAAGTCAATCGTAAAGTCCAGCTTAAATCCAAAGAATGGCTCGAGGCGCGCTAGCTTATCGCCCTCTCTCACTTCAATCGGTTTTTTGATTACGACAAATTGTCTTGGCGCATCTTGTTCGGCAATACCAGCTGACTCCATCAAAAATAAGAACGATGCAGCGCTCCCGTCCATGATGGGAACTTCCTCACCGTCTAACTCAATCAGCAGATTATCTAAGCCAAGCCCTGCGCAAGCGGAGAGCAAATGCTCAACTGTGGATACACGCACGCCATCCTTTTGGATGACAGACGCAAGACGGGTATCGCATACCGCTAGAGCAGTAGCAGGCACAACAGACTGCTCCGGAGTATCGACACGAACAAATAAAATTCCTGAATTCACGGGCGCAGGCTTAATCGACAGCGTTACCTTGCGCCCTGAGTGCAAGCCAATCCCCACGGTCTTGATCGGGGTGGCAATTGTGCGTTGCTTCATCATTTTTATCGGAATTCAGGAATGGTTTCTTAGAGCTTTTTCAATACTGAAGCCGCATCACTTACCTCAAACTTGCCAGGAGCTTCACGGTCTAAAGTCTTCACTACGCCATCTTCAACAATCATGGCATAGCGGTCTGAGCGAACGCCCAATCCACGAGCAGTAAGGTCCAACTCAAGGCCTAACTTTTTTGTGAATTCAGCACTGCCATCACCCATCATGCGAATTTTCTTACCCACTTTTTGATCGCGACCCCATGCACCCATCACAAACGGATCGTTTACAGAAACACACCAAATTTCGTCAACACCTTTTGCTTTAAGCGCGTCATAGTGCTCAACATATCCAGGCACATGCTTTGCGGAGCAAGTTGGCGTAAAAGCACCAGGCAATCCAAAAATAACAATCTTTTTGCCGGCTGTAAGCTTCTCTACTTCAAATGCATTTGGCCCTAAAGAGCAGCCTTCACTCGCTTCATCAAAAAATTCATAAAGCGTAGCGTTTGGTAATTTTTGTCCAACAGTAATCATGACATCTCCAATAAGTAATTGTTAGTAAGCATGCCAACGCAAGCGCGGGATTCGTCGTCCGGAGGGGCGCCGCGCTGGCATTTCGCAATAACCTATTGTATTAAGCAGTCAATTAATCTGCTTGTTTACGTAAAAAGGCTGGAATTTCATAGTAATCAGCCCCTTTGTCCAACATGGACTTAGCTTGAGGAGAGCTATCAGCACCTAAAGTAGGCGCTGGTGTAGCTTCACGCGAACTACGGAATACACGTGGCAAATCGTATTGACTGTAATCAACGCCACTAGCAGCTGGTTGGGCAGCCATTGCAGGCGCATTACCAGAACCAGTTAACGCTAAGCCCGCGCTAGTACTTAAAGCTGAATCCAAGCCAACTTTACTCATTGCAGCTGATGCGCTTGCAGGAGCAAAACTATTTAAATCAGCCATTGTTGGCATTGCATCATGCGTACCAGTTGCCTGTCTCCAAACAACTTCTGGCTGATGGCTTTGACGGGCTTGTGGATTATTCAAACCAGTAGCAACCACAGTAACGCGCAATGCATCACCTAAGCTCTCGTCATACACAGTACCAAAGATCACCGTTGCATCATCCGCAGCATAGCCACGAATAGCAGCCATTACTTCGCGAGTTTCAGACAATTTCAGTGAGCGACTAGCAGTGATATTTACCAATACGCCACGTGCACCGGAAAGGTCAACGCCTTCGAGTAGTGGTGAAGCAACTGCAGCTTCAGCAGCTAAACGTGCGCGATCCATTCCAGAAACAGTTGCAGTTCCCATCATCGCTTTACCTTGCTCGCCCATTACGGTCTTCACGTCCTCAAAGTCGACGTTAATCAAACCTTGTACGTTAATGATTTCAGCGATACCAGAAACAGCGTTGTGCAACACATCATCTGCGCAAGCAAATGCCTTATCGAACTCAGCGTCTTCACCCATCACTTCAAAGAGCTTCTCATTGAGAACAACAATCAATGAGTCCACATAAGATTCAAGCTCTGAAGCGCCATTTTCCGCAACCTTAAGGCGTTTCACACCCTCAAAGTCAAATGGCTTACTAATTACGCCAACCGTCAAGATGCCCATCTCTTTGGCAACTTGCGCCACGATTGGAGCAGCACCAGTACCCGTACCACCGCCCATACCGGCAGTAATAAATACCATGTGTGCGCCTTGCAATGTGTCAGCGATACGAGCGCGCGCTTCTTCAGCGGAGGCCGCACCGATTTCTGGTTTAGCGCCGGCACCAAGTCCGCTAGAGCCTAGTTGCAAATTCACAGATGCCTCAGAACGCTGTAAAGCGCCAGCATCGGTGTTCATGCAAATAAACTCTACGCCACTTACACCGCGACGAATCATGTGCTGAACAGCATTGCCGCCAGCGCCACCGACTCCAACCACTTTAATAATGGTTTTACCGGCTGTTTCTTGATCTAACATTTCAAATTCCATATACCCTCCTAGGTAATAAACGTACTACATTGACGACGACGAAAAACTTAAAAATTTCCTGCGAACCATTCCTTCATGCGCGAGATAACACTCTGTAGCGCGCCTGATTGAGATACTCGACGACCACGCAACAACTGCGCCTGGCCCTCCATTAATAAACCGATGCTGGTAGCGAATCGTGGACTGCGAAGCACTTCATGTAAGTGACCACGATATTCAGGGGTACCAATCCGTGCTGGACGCAAGAACACCTGTTCAGCCAGCTCTACCATCCCTGGCATCAAGGCAGTACCACCGGTCAGCACGATTCCAGAAGAAACCATATCTTCATAACCAGAGTCACGCACAACACCCCTAACCAGCGTAAATAACTCTTCAACACGTGGCTCAATTACCGCAGCCAAGGCTTGCTTAGACATTGGACGTGGCTCACGATCGCCAACGCCTGGCACATCAATCATAGTTGTTGGATCTGCCATATCTTGGCGAGCGATACCATATTGAATCTTGAGATCTTCCGCATCGATAGTTGGCGTACGCAATGCCATGGCGATGTCATTAGTAATTTGATCGCCTGCGATTGGAATTACCGCAGTGTGACGAATTGAGCCTTGGCAATAAATTGCAATATCAGTAGTACCGCCGCCAATATCTACCAGCACTACACCTAACTCTTTTTCATCTTCAGTGAGCACGGCCAAGCTAGACGCGAGTGGCTGCAAAATTAAATCATTGACCTCAAGACCGCAGCGGCGTACACACTTCACAATATTTTGCGCAGCACTCACAGCGCCAGTCACGATATGCACTTTTACCTCAAGGCGCAAACCACTCATACCAATTGGCTCACGCACATCTTCTTGCCCATCAATAATGAATTCTTGAACGAGAATGTGAAGAATCTGTTGGTCTGTTGGAATATTGATTGCTTTGGCCGTCTCTAGCACACGCTCAACATCTCCGGCACTTACCTCTTTATCTCGAATAGCCACCATACCGCTAGAGTTAAAGCTAACAATGTGGTTTCCAGCGATTCCGGTAAACACTTGAACGATTTGGCGATCAGCCATTACCTCGGCCTCTTCCAATGCTTTCTGAATAGACTGAACCGTTGCCTCAATATTGACAACTACCCCCTTCTTCAGACCCTTAGAAGCAGTTTGACCTACGCCAACAACATTAAATTGACCATCGGGCGCTAACTCAGCGACCAAGGCAACCACCTTGGAGGTGCCAATATCCAAGCCCACCAATAAATCGCGGTTGTCTTTACTCATTCTCATTCCTCATTGCTTCTGCTCGCTTTTCTTGCCATCTACATCATTCTTTTTTAAGTTTGCAGCAGCTAGATGCACTGCAAATCCATTGGCGTACCGCAAATCAATCGCGTCCACACGATTAGCCCACTTCTCTTGAACTTGAGGCCAATACTTAAAGAGGCGCGCCACACGATCCTCGGTTAATGTTTTATCTGAGCTCTCTTCATCACGCCCAAATTCAACACGCATGCCATTTGACAGTTTGACGTGCCAGGCATAACGCTCCGATAAGGTCAAACTTTTTACTTCCGAATTCCATGGCTTGAACCATGCATTTGCTTTTTCATATAGACGCATCACTTCTTTGCTCGAATCTTCTGGGCCATAAAACTCAATCAAACTAATGCCATCACCCACATCCGATACGTGACCTGAAAACAACTCTCCGTGCGTATTCATCAATGTGTGGCTATCTACATTGCCCCATGTACCAAAAGGCTTTTGCTCTTCAATGCTCACGACTAAGCCATTGGGCCAAACTCTTCGGACATTTGCATGACGAACCCAAGGCATGGACTCAAATCCACGCTTGACATCTTCCAATCTCACGCTAAAAAAGTTTCCTTGCACGGTTTCCAGCACCTGCTGTTTCACAACAGGCTTGTTAACATGCTTTAGAGTCTGTCCCGCTACCGGCTCTATAACCACTTGGCGCAATGAAAAAACAGGGCGCTGACTTAACCAAACCAAGATACCAATGCACACCATTACCGCAAAACAGCGCATCAAGAAACGGCTGAGCTTTTGCATACGCCCTGGATGATTCCAGATCGGAGATACCAGCGAAGCAAATACTTCACCAAAGCCGTTTAGGAAAGCGCTGATGCGACTCATGCTTGAGCGACTCCTTTGTCGTGAAGCGTTTGACTAATGACCCACAACACCAACTCGGCATATTCAACACCAGCAGCTTTCGCAGCCATTGGTACCAAAGAATGTGAGGTCATTCCGGGAGAGGTATTCATCTCTAATAGATAGGGCTTACCAGTCTTCTGGTCTAGCATCACATCAGCACGACCCCACGTCTTGCATCCGAGCACGCGATAAGCGGCCAGCGCCAATTCTTGAACGGCAAGATTGACCTCAGGAGCTAATCCAGTCGGACAGAGGTACTGCGTCTCATCAGAGAAGTACTTATTATGAAAGTCGTAATTTGCTTGTGGTGGAATAATTTTGATGACTGGCAAAGCTTCAGCATCATTGCCAAAGCCAACCAATGGGCAAGTAAGCTCATCCCCAATAATGCAAGTCTCCGCGATGACTTTCTTGTCCATTGCTGCGGCCAGCTGATATGCGGCCGGCAACTCTTCAACCGACTTCACTTTAGTCAAGCCTAAAGATGAACCCTCATGCGCAGGCTTCACAATCAATGGCAAACCAAGATGCGCAACCACGGCACTCCAGTCACTGTCAGCTTTTAACTCCTCAAACTCTGGAGTGGATAAACCGCTACTTAACCAAATTCGCTTGGTTGCTATTTTGTCGATTGCCAAAGCTGAGGCCAAAACACCACTACCGGTATAAGGTAAGCCCAACAACTCCAATAACCCCTGGATAGTGCCATCCTCACCAAAACGGCCGTGCAAGGAAATGAAGACCCGATCAAATTTTTCTTTAGCTAACTCAGTTGGGCAGCGCAAGCCTGGATCAAATGCGTGAGCATCAACCCCTTTAGAGAGAAGAGCCTCAAGCACACCGCCACCGGACATCAAAGAAATCTCACGCTCACCAGAACGGCCGCCCAGCAATACACCAACCTTACCTAAAGATTGCACATTGAGATTTGCGAGATCGCGCTTCACTCGCTCACCCCAAGAGATTAATTTGTCATTAGGCTTAGACATGCTTTGCCTCCGCCAATACATGGGGCAATCCGGAAATGGAGCCGGCGCCCATCGTGATTAAGACATCGCCATCACGCAATAAACCACTTAATTGCTCTGGCATTTCACCAACTGTTGGGGCAAACACTACGCAAGCGCTATCTAAAGAGCCTTTTAATTGCTTATCAGCCGTAATAGCTGATTTCATCAAGCTTTGACCATCCGCCCCAGGAATTTTCGCTTCGCCAGCTGGGTAAACCTCAGTCAAAACTAGTGCATCAAAGTTCTTAAGCACCTGTACAAACTCCCCAAAACAATCGCGCGTTCTTGTGTAACGATGGGGTTGGAAGGCCAACACTAAACGACGGTCTGGGTAAGCACCGCGGGCAGCCGCCAATGTCGCAGCCATCTCCACCGGGTGGTGCCCATAATCATCAATCAATGTAAAAGTTCCACCACTAGCTAGCGCAATCTCACCATATTTTTGAAAGCGACGACCCACGCCACTAAATTGGGACAAGGCTTTCATAATCGCGTCATCGCCAACGCCCAGTTCAGTGGCAATAGCAATTGCCGCCAAGGCATTGCGCACATTGTGCAAGCCAGGTAAATTCAGTTGTACCTCTAGTTGGCCGGGCTTATTGCCATGCCTACGAACTGTTTTACGATCAACGGTAAAGTGCATACGAGTACCAACGGCGCGGACATTGCTTGCGCGAATATCGGCATCCTCAGATAAACCATAGCGCAGGACTGGCTGGGAAACGAATGGAAGAATATCTCGTACATTCGCATCATCTACGCAAAGCACAGCAACACCATAAAACGGCATACGCTGAATAAACTGTACAAAAGCCTGCTTCAAGCGCGCCATATCATGCTGATAAGTATCCATATGATCAGCATCGATATTGGTAACCACTTCCATTGCCGGGAAAAGTTGCAGGAAAGAGGCATCAGACTCATCTGCCTCCACCACAATGAAGTCACCTTGGCCTAAGCGAGCATTTGCTCCAGCGGAATTTAACTTTCCACCAATCACAAACGTTGGATCTAAGCCGCCTTCGGCCAACACAGAGGCAACCAAACTAGTAGTAGTTGTTTTGCCATGGGTGCCAGCAATCGCAATGCCCTGTTTAAGACGCATGAGCTCACCCAGCATCACGGCACGTTGAATCACCGGAACCTTTGCCGCACGCGCCGCCAAAACTTCTGGATTATTACCAGCAACTGCGGTCGAAATCACTACAGCCTCTGCTGTGCCAATATTTTGAGGATCGTGCCCAATATGAATAACCGCACCCAGCTCTCGAAGGCGTTTAGTTGCAGCACCCTCAGCAAGATCAGACCCGGATACCTGGTATCCCAAGTTCAGTAGCACCTCAGCAATGCCACTCATACCAGCACCACCAATGCCTACAAAATGAATTTGCTGAACAATGTGTTTCATATTCCCACTCCTGCGCAGTCTGCGCATACTTCCGCGACACGCTGAGTCGCATGTGGCTTTGCTAGGGCATGCGCACGCTCAGCCATCGCTTGTAGATCATGGCGATTAAAGTTTTGAATCATAGAAGCAAGATCCTGAGCATTCAGATCTTGCTGTGGCAACAAAATGGCCGCATCCGCATCTGATAAAAATTTTGCATTTGCAGTTTGATGATCATCGATCGCATAAGGAAATGGAATCAAGCAAGATGCAACGCCACATGCGGCAATTTCAGAGATGGTCATTGCACCCGAGCGACAAATCACTAAATCTGCCTGAGCATATGCAGCAGGCATGTCATCTATAAATGGGCGAATATCCGCCTCTACTCCCAGCTCTGTATATCGGTGCTCCAAATCAGCGAGATGTTTATCTCCAGCCTGATGAATCACCTGTGGGCGAACCGCTTTATCCATCAACGCTAAAGCAGCAGGAATGATCTCGTTTAGTGCAGCGGCACCCAAGCTTCCACCCACTACCAAGATCGATAACTTACCTTGACGTTTTTGATAGCGTACTGAAGGCGCTTCTAAGCTATCGAATTCAGCACGAATAGGATTGCCTACCCACTCAGCACGAGTCATAGTATTCGGGAAGCCAGTCAAAGTTCGCATAGCGATTTTTGTCAAAGCAAGATTCGCGCTACCAGCCACAGAATTTGCCTCATGCAACACCAAGGGCCTCTTCAATAACTTCGCCATTAAGCCACCAGGGAAGGTAATGTATCCACCCATACCCAAAACCACGCTTGGCTTTAAGCGACGCATAATTTTCCAACTCTGAAAACTTGCTCTAGCGAGATTGAAAGGCAACATCAATTTAGTTTTGAAGCCCTTTCCGCGGAGACCGCCGAAATCAACTGCTTCAAATGGAAAATCGCAGGCTTTTACCAAGCGATATTCCATGCCATTCTGATTGCCAAGCCATGACACGTTCCAGCCGCAGATGCGCAGATATTCAGCGACAGCTAAGCCCGGGAAAATATGTCCCCCGGTGCCACCAGCCATTACCAAAATGGAGGGTTTAGTCACAGCTTTCCTCCACGCATCAAAATTCGATTTTCATAATCAATGCGCAGTAGCATCGCTACCGCAACAGCGTTCATCAAAATTCCAGAGCCACCATAACTTACCAATGGCAGTGTCAGACCCTTAGTAGGAAGAAGGCCTAAGTTGACACCCATATTGATGAATGCCTGCCAGCCAATCCAAATCGCCACACCTTTAGCGGCAAGACCAGCAAAACTGCGATCCAGTTGTAATGCGGTACGGCCAATTAAGAATGCGCGACGTACGATCCAATAAAACAAGAAGATCATCACCACTACACCCACAAACCCAAGCTCTTCACCAATCACTGCCATGATGAAATCGGTATGGGCTTCGGGTAGATAGTGGAGTTTCTCAACACTTCCACCCAATCCCAATCCAAACCATTCGCCACGGCCAAATGCCATTAAAGAATGGGTTAACTGATATCCCTTATTTGCCGCGTTATCAACCTGCCATGGATCCATAAAAGCCAACATCCTTCCGCGACGGAAAGGAGATAGCGCAATCATGGTTGCGCCACTGAGTAGACCCACTAGAATCAACCCGCCAAATAACTTAGCGTTAATGCCGCCAAGAAATAAAATCCCAAAAGCGATCAGAGCAACTACAACGAAGGCACCCATATCTGGCTCAGCCATCAGTAGACCACCCACCAAAGCTACGGCGATACCCATCGGTAACATGCCCTTCACAAATGAATGCAAATACTCTTGGCGTTGAACCGTATAGCTAGCCGCAAAGATAACGGCAGCAAATTTCATCAACTCAGATGGCTGGAAGTTCATCAACCCCAATGGAATCCAACGTTTCGCTCCATTAACACCCTTACCAACACCAGGAATTAATACAGCGATTAACAGTAGGACTGTGAAACCAAAAATCACTGGTGAGTAGCGATCCCAAACTTTAGTAGGGATCTTGAATGCCCATATACCCACACCGATTGCAATCGCCAAAGAAATAAGATGGCGAATTAAAAAGAAGTTGCTACTGTAATTTGCGTATTTCGGACCATCGGCCAAAGTAATAGAGGCGGAATAGACCATCACTAAACCAATGAGCGCTAATGACAGGACCGCCCACACTAAAAGCTGGTCGTAATCCATCATGCGCGAACGGGTCTGCTCAACACCAGATACGGCATCACGCAATCCGCTGCGGAAATTATCAATACCGCCTCTAGAAAAATTCCAAAAGCGTCCTAAGCCTAGGCGATTTTCAGGAAAGAATTTTTCTTTCAGACTCATGCATGAACTCCTTCGAATTGCATTCCCAATTCTTGAACTTCAGACACAAATGCTTCAGCGCGTGCAATATAGCTACTAAATTGATCGAGACTTGCACAGGCAGGAGACAACAGGACGATGTCGCCAGATTGCGCCTGTTTTGCAGCCTCATGAACTGCATTACTCAAAGTCTCGCTCATCACACAAGGAATGGAGTCGCCCAATGTCTCAGCAATGATTGCAGCATCTTTTCCAATGAGAAAAGCGCCCTTTACAAATCGCAAAGCAGGCTCACGCAAAGGACTAAAGTCCTGACCTTTACCCTCACCGCCAGCAATTAACCAAATACGCTTACCGGATTCATTGGCACTTAAACCATTTAATGCCGCTACTGTTGCGCCCACATTAGTGCCCTTGCTGTCATCCACATACTCCACGTCGGCAACGATAGCGACACTTTGTACACGATGCGGCTCGCCGTGATAATCACGCAAGCCATGCAATAGCAAATTGAGCGGTAAACCAGCAGCTCTTGCCAACGCAAGTGCTGCTAATGCATTTAAGGCATTATGTCTGCCACGAATACGTAAAGCATCAGCCGGAATAAGGCGCTTTAATCGCAGTGGCTCATCTTCAACTACCGCAGCTTTACGACGACGCTTCGGTTGGGGCTCTACATCCTCATCGACCTCGGCCCATACTAGCCAATCAATCCCGCCAGCACGTAAATCATGCTCAATACCAAAAGCACCCTGCTCATCTGGTCGGCCAGCACCAAAAGTTACGATGGATCTATTGGCTTTTTGCTCATCAGACAGCAAGCCCATTACTTCGGGATCATCGCGATTAAGGACACAAAGAGCATCTGCACCAAAAATATTTGCCTTTGCTCTTACATAAGCCTGCATATCACCATGCCAATCTAAATGGTCTTGTGTGATATTTAAAACTGTAGCTGCTGTTGGATTAAAGGTGCTGGTATAGACCAACTGAAAGCTTGAAAGTTCTAGAACCCAAATCTCGGGCATATCTGAGATTTGATCTGCCGCATCCAAGCAGCTCATCAATTTATCCAAAGCAGCAGGGCTGATATTGCCAGCCACGGCAACTCGTTTACCGGCACGCTCACATAACTGACCAGTCAACGCAGTAGTGGTGGTTTTGCCGTTGGTACCGGTCACAGCCAATACTGCCGGTTGATATTGCGAGTTATCCGCTTGTGCCATCCGACCCAAAGCGGCAATCGCTCTAGCAAAAAATTCCATCTCGCCCCAGATATCAATCTCTGATTCTTGCACCTTAGTCAAGAAAGATTGGACGGGCTCTTGCAAAGGCGATAAGCCTGGACTAATGCCAAGGACATCTATGTCCTGAAGATCAAATTCATCGAGCGAGCCAAAGTGCGCATTTTGTAATCCAGCAAACTCCAACTCACCTAACCACGCTTTTTGATGCTCATTCAGCTGTTCGCGATCTCGTGTATCAACCAAACTCACCTTGGCGCCATTACGCAAGCACCACTTTGCCATTGCGAAACCAGACTCACCTAATCCCAAAACTAAGAAACGTTGAGGTGACTGATAAGCCTCATCTCCGATGAGAGCTGGATTGGCGAAAGTGAGATCTAAGTTATGCATATTCTTTGGCTTACCTTAATTTCAGGCTGGAGAGGCCAATGAGAACTAATAAAATGGTGATGATCCAGAAGCGAACAACAACTTGCGTTTCACGCCAGCCGCCCAATTCAAAATGATGATGAAGTGGCGCCATCCTAAAAATGCGACGCCCTTCTCCAAAACGCCTCTTGGTAAATTTGAACCAGAAAACTTGCAACATGACTGAGAAAGTTTCTGCCACGAAAATACCGCCCATCACAAAGAGGACGATTTCTTGGCGGACAATGACTGCAATCGTTCCAAGGGCCCCACCTAATGCGAGCGCGCCAACATCACCCATAAATACTTGAGCGGGATGTGTGTTGTACCAAAGGAATGCCAAGCCGGCACCCCCCATTGCTCCACAGAAAATCATGAGCTCACCAGCGCCAGGAATGTAAGGGAATAGTAGATATTTTGCGTAAATCGCATTACCCATCACATAAGCAAATGCGCCTAATGCTGCCCCAACCAAAATAACGGGCATGATCACTAAACCGTCTAAGCCATCCGTGAGATTCACCGCATTACTGCTACCAACGATCACCAAGTAACTCAAGATAATGAAGCCCATCACTCCAAGCGGATAACTAATTTCCTTCATAAAGGGAATCAGCAAATTTGACTTAGCCGGCAAATCTAAGGCAAAGCCACTCTTGAGCCAGTCAAAGAACAATTGCAATACCTTAAGATTGTTTACTTCTGAGACTGAGAATGCCAAATAGATAGCGGCAAATAATCCA
Organism: Polynucleobacter sp. AP-Nino-20-G2; assembly: GCF_018688235.1. Classification (NCBI taxonomy): domain Bacteria; kingdom Pseudomonadati; phylum Pseudomonadota; class Betaproteobacteria; order Burkholderiales; family Burkholderiaceae; genus Polynucleobacter; species Polynucleobacter sp. AP-Nino-20-G2. The sequence goes on along the minus strand of NZ_CP061313.1, from coordinate 149,383 downwards.
ATCAAGGTTTGCCAAAAGAACTTTTCTCTCGAGGCCATTCCCTTCGGATCTTTACGGGCCACCTTGCGATAGTCATCAACCCAGCCCACCAATCCAAAACCAAAGGTCACGATCATGACAATCCAAATAAAGCGATTGCTTAAATCCGCCCACAGCATGCAAGAAATGAAGATCCCCAACAGAATCAACACGCCACCCATCGTTGGAGTACCCGACTTTACTAAATGGGTTTGAGGACCATCTGTACGAACAGCTTGTCCCATTTTTAATGCGGCTAATTTACGAATGACCCAAGGACCAGCGGCTAAGCCAATCAAGAGGGCGGTTACCGTTGCCATCACCGCTCTAAAGGTAATGTAGTTAAAGACTCGAAAGAATCCAAAATCATCCTGCAGCCATTGGGCCAAGATTAAGAGCATGTTTTAGCCTCCTTTAATAAGGCCTGCACCACACGCTCCATGCGCATAAAACGAGAACCCTTAACTAAAATATCCAAATGCGTTGGAGCATGAGATGCTTGATCTCCCAATACGCCACTAAGCTCTGCCAACAAAAGATCTAATTCGAGGAAATGCAAAGCTACTGAAGATTGATCTTGTTGCTTCTTCACCGCATTAAATCCATGTACTGCAAATTCACATTGCTCGCCCAAAGCAAATAGCTTGGCAATACCACGCTCTGCAGCGTAAGCACCAACCTCTTGATGAAACGCCGGGCCTTGATCACCCACTTCACCCATATCTCCAAGAACCAGCCAAGATAAATTTCCTGACTGGTGAAGCGCATCAATCGCAGCCCGAACTGAATCAGGGTTGGCGTTATAGCTATCGTCAATCAAGGTGATATGGGGGCTTACCTGTTTTGCTTGCATGCGGCCGTTCACAGGCGAGAAGGATTGCAAACCTTCTTTAATGTTTTCCAAACTCAATCCCGCACCCAATGCAACGGCCGAGGCCGCCAGCGCATTGCGAATATTGTGATTACCCAACGTATTTAACCGAACCTCTACTTCACCTTGCTCAGCTTGAATGTTTAGCTTTCCATTTTCTAAGAGTCGTCCGCTTACGGCCGCACCCTTGTGATCGACATGAGAAGACAGGCTGAAGTCAATCATTTTTCTTCCTGTCGCAGCCTGGCGCCAAAGCTCAGAAAATTCAGAATCCGCAGGAAATACAGCCACACCATTTAATGGAAGGGCACCGAGTACGGTCGCGTGCTCTTTGGCTACTGCCTCAACAGTCGCCATAAATTCTTGATGCTCACGCTGAGCATTGTTGATCAGCGCAATAGTAGGCTGAGCAATCACCGCTAATTGCGCAGTCTCACCGGGATGGTTCATTCCAAGCTCAATCACCGCTAAGCGGTCGCTGGGGCGTAAACGCAATAATGTGAGAGGCAAGCCAATATCGTTATTGAAATTGCCCTTAGTCACCAAAGTATTTGCCTCGCCTACCGCCGCCTTAAAAATCGACGCGATCATTTCTTTAACAGTAGTCTTGCCATTTGACCCAGTAACTACTGCAACCGGTATTGAGAATGTGGCACGCCAAGCTTGAGCTAATTTACCCAACGCCACCTTGGTATCAGCCACACAAAGAGCGGGGAAATCTTTAGGGCATACATCTTGTTTACTAATTAATATAGCCGCCGCTCCAGATTGAGCAACATCTAACAAGAAGTCATGCGCATCAAAACGCTCACCAATCAAAGCAACAAATAGTTCGCCTTGCTCTATCTGGCGGCTATCAGTGCCCACCTTAGAAAGCGACAATGATTTAGCATCTTCTTCAGAAATATTGAGCAAGACGCTTCCAGGCAACATCGCATGCGCTTGAGCTAGTGTTGTCATCATCGACATCAGATGCACCCTCCAGCAGCAAGACGAATATGTTCTTGATCGGAAAAATCGAATTTTTTACCTTGAATCTCTTGGGTAGATTCATGACCCTTACCGGCGACCAATACAACATCTTTAGTGTCCGCATGACGCACTGCAGCCATAATCGCTGCCGCACGATCTGGAAGTATCTGCACCTCTTTAAAGTCAGATGCTATGCCAGAGCGGATCATGGCAATAATTGACTCGGGATCTTCGGATCTTGGGTTATCGCTTGTCAACACAATGTGATTAGCGAATTCTTCAGCGATACGACCCATCTGCGAGCGCTTACCAGAATCACGATCTCCGCCGCATCCGAATACACACCAAATCTTTCCACCCCTTTGGTTCGCGATTGGGCGCAACGCAACTAATACCTTCATCAACGCATCCGGCGTATGCGCATAATCAACAACAACCATAGGGCCATCGGTGCGCTGGGTTTTATGCAAAGAAATTAATTCCATGCGACCAGAAACTGGGCGCAACTTACCCATCCGCTTAGCAGCGTCATCCACACTGAAGCCCTGGGTCAATAAAACCGCCCATACCGCCAAACTATTGCTTAAATTAAATTGACCCAAAACGGAAAGATGAATGGCGCTTGCACCCATACCTTCACAATGGAATGTAGCGTCATATCCCAAAGAACTCAGAGCACAGTCTTTTATATAAACCCGCTTTAAGCGATCTGCAAACTTCTCAAAGCCAGTAAAAGCTTCTTGGCTGAGTGCATAACCCCATACCCGAATCTGATTGGCTGCAAGCAATTTCACCGCAAGCTCACGCCCAAATGCATCATCTAAATTAATAACTGCATGCTCAAGACCGGCGCACTGGAAAAGTTTGGCCTTCGCTTCTGCATATTCGGCCATAGTGCCGTGATAATCCAAATGATCTTGAGTCAAATTGGTAAATACAGCGCACTGCACATGTAATCCAGCAACACGCTCTTGATCGAGCGCATGCGATGAGACCTCTATCGCTATACGATGGGCGCCACTATCATGCAATTCTTTAATTTGTGTTTGCAAACGAGGTGCATCTGGAGTGGTGTACCCGGTCTGTAGAAGTCCGCCAGGAAACCCTGTACCTAAGGTCCCAAGCACGGCTGCTCGATCCAAAGGTTCATCAAGCGCCTGAGCGAGCCACTGAGTAACAGTCGTTTTACCGTTAGTACCGGTAACGCCAATCACATTTAATTGCGCACTCGGATGCTCATACCATTCCGCGCACAGCTTTCCAGCAAGTAATGCCAAATTCTCAACAGCAATACATTGCGGATGATCTAGATATTCGTTTGCCACGCCATCAATCGGATCAAATACGATAGTAGCCGCGCCATTAGCGAGTGCTGCAGAAATATAGTCACGACCGTCACGATATGCAGTACCCCGACCTACCGGATACGCAAAGAAAATATCCCCGACAACAATCAGACGACTATCAGCAGAAATTTTTGCAGAGGACGAAGTAAGGCCGTGCAAGTGGGAGATCAAAAGATGAGGTTCGATAATCACTGTCGCCATCATCTTTTCAAAACCGCTGGTTGTACTTTTGCAGAAGCAGTATGAATTTCTACAGGAGCCTTATCTTCTAGCGCCATTTGCTTCACATTACTATCAGGCAACACATTCAGCGTGCGTAATGTTTCACTAACAATAGTAGAAAACACGGGTGCCGCAACATCACCGCCGTAGTGACTACCGCCAGTTGGCTCATCAATCATGACGGCAACCACAATCCGTGGGGCGCTAATTGGCGCGATACCGGCAAAGTAAGCGCGGTATTTATTTCCATAACCCTTACCCACTAATTTATGGGCAGTACCAGTTTTTCCGCCAACGCGATAGCCCTCAGCTTGCGCCTTAATCGCTGTGCCGCCTGGCTCCGTTACTGTCTCGAGCATGCTCCGCATTTCTAGCGCTGTCTTTGCAGAGATGACATGAGTGCCAGGCTTAAAGTCTGGACTGCGCTCAATGGTAAGAGGCACCAACTCACCATCACGAGCAAAGATGGTGTACGCACGCGCTACCTGAAAGAGGGATGCGGATATACCGTAGCCAAATGCAATACGCGCCTGATCAGTCGGCATCCATTTTTTATACGGATGTACCGTACCAGCTACTGCACCTGGAAAGCCAATCTTTGGTGACTGACCCAATCCCACGGAAGTGTAAAAATTCCACATCTCTTCGGCGGAAAGATTATTCATCGCAATTTTGGCTGTACCAATATTGCTCGACTTCTGAATGATTTGAGCAACCGTTAAATTGCCATAAGGGTGTGTATCCGTAATCGGCTTAGGGCCTACCAAATATTTGGCGCCAATAACTAAATTAGTATTAGGTGCAACAGCACCCTTCTCCAAAGCAATCGATATTGTCAAAGGCTTGATTGTTGAGCCAGGTTCAAACGTATCGGTCAACACACGATTACGCAATTGCTCGCCAGTTAATTTCTTACGGTCATTTGGGTTGTAGCTTGGATAATTTGCTAAAGCCAAGATTTCACCAGTCTGCGTGTCGAGCACTACAGCCCCACCAGCACTTGCATGATGCTGCTCAACCGCATTCTTCACAGCGTTATAGGCAAGAAACTGAATCTTGCTATCAATAGAGAGCTGAAGATCCTTACCATTTTGCGGTAATTGCAAAATCGCAACATCTTCCACAACCCGACCCAAGCGATCAACCACGACACGGCGCTGCCCTGGATGTCCAGCCAAATCCTTTTCTCTTGAGAGCTCCATGCCCTCTTGGCCACGATCTTCAACATTGGTAAAGCCAACGACGTGAGCCATCGCCTCACCTTCTGGGTAGAAGCGACGGTATTCATTATTCAAGCCAATACCTGGTATTTCTAATTGCTTAATTTGCTGAGCAACCTCTGGATCCACCTGGCGCTTCAAGAAGATCTGTTTTCGCTCTTCTTTTAATTTTTTACGCAACTCAGCTTCGCCAATTTGCAATAAGCCAGCCAATTTACGAATCTTCTCCGCGGACAAATCATCGGGCACTGTGTCGTTATAGGCGATAACAGACTTCGCTTCCAAACTTGTAGCAATAACTTGGCCATTGCGGTCCAAAATTTTTCCACGGGAAGCGGGAAGCTCCAACTCACGCTGTGTCCCGCGCACGCCCTTGGCTTCATAAAAAGCATTTCCCGGACCCTGAATCCAAAAAGCGCGGATCAACAGCAACATAAATACGAAGAACAGCATGAACAGCATCAGGCGTGACCGCCACATCGGCAGACGCAATACTAAATTCGGCGTAGTTGAAAAACCTACTGGCCTCATCTAGCCTCCTTCAGATACAAAGTACGCTCTGGGGAGATGGGGACCATATGTAATTGATTACGAGCTACATCACGAATACGAGCAGATTTAGATAAATTCCGTTGCTCATACTCAAGACGCAACCAATCCTGGTTCAGCTTGCGCTCTTCAATTTGAGCGCGCTCTAGTGAAATAAATAATTTACGCGCGCGTTGTTGAGCAGCCACCAAAGAAAGTGCGCAGACCAGTAACAATACGAGCAAGGTAAGTGTGGCGCGATTCAAGCCAATGCCCCCATTCGCTTTTCAGCAATGCGCATAATGGCTGAGCGAGCACGAGGATTTTCTTGAACTTCCTCATCACTTGGCTTAACGCGCCCAATAATTTCCAAAGCGCTTTGCGGTAAATCTTTTTCGCGCACCGGTAATCCACGTGGCACCTCAACCTTGGAGTGTGCCTGCAAAAATTGCTTAACGATGCGATCCTCTAATGAGTGAAAGCTGATTACCGCCAATCGAGCGCCTGGCTTTAATAATTTCAGCGCCGCCTTCAAACCCAGTTCCAAATCTTCTAGTTCGCGATTGATAAAAATTCGCAATGCTTGAAATGTTCTTGTCGCAGGATCCTGCCCCACTTCTCTAGTACGCACAACACTTGCCACTAAGCTTGCAAGCTGCAAGGTTGTTTTAGGCGACAAGCCCTCTTCACGCTTTGCCACAATGGCTTTAGCAATCTGAGATGCAAAACGCTCCTCACCGTAAGTCTTAATCACGCGTGCGATTTCCTCTTGTGGTGCCTGTTCCAACCATTGCGCTGCCGTCAAACCAAACTCGGTGTTCATGCGCATATCCAGCGGACCGTCTTTGCGAAATGAAAATCCTCGATGCGCTTCGTCTACCTGTGGAGAGCTGATACCCAGATCCAACAAAATGCCATCCACCGACTCTGGTTCCGCATACTGATCCATCTGCGCAAAACTGTCGTGAACTATTCGAAGTCGTTGATCGTTGATTTTTTCGGCGACTGCTATTGCATCCAAATCTTTGTCGAAAGAGATCATTCGCGCATTGGGGTTGAGGTGTGCAAGCAATGCTTGAGTGTGGCCACCACGCCCGAATGTTCCGTCGATCAAGAGTAGATTTTTTGAGGCTTCTGGAGAGGTGATGAGTGGGCCACTGATCAGCGCCGTCACCGCCTCGGCCAGTAACACTGGGCGATGAGTTATGTTCATGGCACCCTGTCATCAAAAATTAAATTGCTTCAATGCTTCAGGCATGCCTTGCGCAATGGCAGCCTGTTCTTTTGCGGCGTAAGTAGCCGCATCCCACAACTCCAAGTGACTGCCCATACCAAGGAGCATCACTTCTTTTTCAATGCCAGCAGCAGCACGTAGCTCTGGACCCACCAGAATTCTTCCGGCGCTATCCAAATCCAGCTCAGCGGCATTACCTAGAAAGATTCGACGCCACCAATGGGCATCCATCGGCAATTGGGCGACGCGTGAGCGAAAAGTTTCCCACTCAGGGCGCGGGAATACCAAAAGGCATCCGTCAGGGTGCTTGGTAAGCGTGATTCGGCCCTCGCCTTGAACCAACAAGGCGTCACGATGCTTTGCCGGCACAGACATGCGGCCTTTTGCATCTAAATTGAGAGCTGACGCACCTTGAAACACCATTTACCCCACTTTTTCACACTTCCTCCCACTTTAGAGGATCGTAATAAGAGGGTCAAGTGTTTTTGGGTAATTTTTTGGGAAATTCCCTAGTGATTACAAACACTTAGCGTCATGTGTTCACAAAATGGTGATCATAAAAATGCTACTTGAAACAACGGCTTGGAAAATATACTTAAGAATAGGTCTTAGCTATTTAGCTGGCTAATGGGTCAATATACTGTATTAATAAACAGTATCTTTAATAAAAATCAATCAAAAAAAGCAATTTAAATCTAAATTTTGTAAGCAGTGCTCGTCATGATTTTTGATACAGCCTGCATTACATTCTTAATGGGTTGGGGCAAAGCTACTCCGCCCGCCAAAATGGCTGCCTGCCCATGCTCAATTTCATCGACACGCATTTGATCAACAATGGCACGTGAGCGCTGATCTTCTTTGGGTAGCTTTTCGAGGTGGCCTTCTAGGTGATTTTCAACCTGCTTTTCTGTTTCAGCAACAAATCCCAGACTCCATCGATCACCCCCTAAGCCAGCAATGATGCCGATTGCGAAGGATCCGGCGTACCAAATTGGGTTGAGATAGCTTGCATGAGAACCCAACTCATGAAGTCGAGTCTCGCACCAGGCCAGGTGATCCATTTCCTCTTGTCCAGAGTGATCGAGCATCTGACGAATCTCTGGATTACGAGCCACTAATTTTTGAGATTGATAAAGCGCCTGAGCACAGACCTCACCGACATGATTAACGCGCATTAATCCAGCTGCGTGCTCACGCTCTTTTGCGTCCATGAATGCAGCGGCATTCGCCTCTGATCCCGGCATCGGACGCTGTGCATTTGCACCCCCCGCCACTGAGCGCAGGGCGGTATCAAACTCAATAATGAAGCGATCGATGAGCGCCATATTTACCCAAAAATCTTAGACCAAAACCTCTGCCTTACAGCTTTGCTTGGTCTTCAATCCGAGTTCAGCCAAAAGCTCACGGTCTTGCTCAGCCTCGGGATTGCCGGTAGTGAGTAGTTGCTCACCATAGAAAATAGAGTTTGCGCCAGCCTGAAAACACATTGCCTGTACAGCCCTGCCCAACTCTTGACGACCGGCGGATAAACGCACCCGTGCACGAGGCATCGTGATCCGAGCAACAGCTATCGTTCTAACAAATTCCAGGGGATCTAAAGGCTTTTGATCCTCCAAGGGAGTGCCCGCAACTGGAACCAAATGATTGATAGGCACTGACTCAGGATAAGGACTTAAATTCGCTAGGCGAGCCAAAAATGCTGCACGTTGCTCGCGCGACTCGCCCATACCAACAATACCACCGCAACAAACTGACATTCCAGCAGCGCGCACGTTAGAAATCGTATCTAAACGGTCCTGATAGCCTCGCGTGGAAATGACCGAGCGATAGAAATCCTCACTCGTATCTAGATTATGGTTATAAAAGTCCAAACCGGCTTCCTGCAGGGCCTGAGCCTGATTAGCCTCCAACATCCCCAAAGTGGCACAAGTCTCAAGGCCGAGGGCTTTTACACCCTTAATCATGGCTGTCACCTTCTCGATATCGCGGTCTTTTGGCTCCCGCCAAGCGGCGCCCATACAAAAACGGTTAGATCCAGCGGCCTTGGCGGCTTTAGCGGCTTCAAGGACCTCATCCAAATCCATTAACTTGTTCGCCTTCACATCCGTGTCGTAGCGGGCTGCTTGAGGGCAGTAGCCGCAGTCTTCTGGGCATCCACCAGTCTTAATGGATAACAAGGTTGCTAATTCCACATCGCCATCAGGGAAGTTTGCCCTGTGCACCTCTTGGGCCTTGAACATCAGATCGCTGAAAGGCAAGGCAAAAAGTGCCTCAATCTGGTCAACTGTCCACGCACTCGCGGCATCCACCCCTGTATTTACCTCATGCGATAAATCCGCCTTGGATTTAAATTGGGTAAGGAGTTTTTCAGTGGTTTGGGCTGCCTGCATGGTCGAATTCCAGAAAATAGATCAAATCAAGCCATAAACATAACAGATACAGGGCTAAATTAGGAAAAACTAGTGGTCAAATACCAAACATGAAGGTTATTTCTGATTCAAATCAAATCCCTCTGGTTGAGCGCAGCCTCAAGACCGTTTGGCACCCCTGCACCCAGATGAAGCATCACGAATCCCTCCCTTTGATCGCGATCACCAAAGGTAAGGGGCCCTGGCTATTTGATGAAAAAGGAAACGCGCTCCTCGATTGCATTAGCTCTTGGTGGACCAATTTGTTTGGCCACTCTAATCCGCGTATTAATCAGGCGATTAACAACCAGTTAGAAAAAATTGAGCACGTCATGCTTGCTGGATTTACCCACCCTCCAGTAGTGGAACTTTCAGAAAGACTGGCAGCTCTCACAAAGGGTCATTTGGGTCATGTGTTCTACGCATCGGATGGCGCATCTGCTGTAGAAATTGCTCTCAAGATGAGTCATCACTTTTGGCGCCTGAATAACAAACCAGAAAAGAAAAAATTTGTTTGTTTAGAAAACGGTTATCACGGAGAAACTCTAGGCGCACTAGCAGTGACCGATGTCGCCATCTTTCGTGAAGCATATGGTTCACTATTACAAGATGTTTTAACTGCACCCTCACCAGATGCCCGAAAAGCACAAGCAGGCGAAAGCCCTGAAGATATTGCCAAGCGCGCTGCCGATGCATTAGAAAAAATATTTGAAGCTGAGCATCAGAATATTGCCGCCATCATTATTGAGCCACTCGTTCAGTGCGCAGGGCAGATGGCAATGTATTCACCGGAGTATTTGCGCTTAGTAAGATCGCTCTGCGATCGCTTTGATATCCACCTGATTGCCGATGAAATCGCCGTAGGTTGCGGTCGCACCGGAAAGTTTTTTTCATGCGAGCACGCCGGTATTTGGCCAGACTTTTTAACCTTATCCAAGGGTATTAGTGGTGGCTACTTACCCCTATCACTGTCAATGACGACCGATAAAATTTATCGCGCCTTCTATGGCGATAAAACGCAACAAGGTTTCTTGCACTCACATTCTTACACTGGCAATCCTCTAGCCTGCGCAGCAGCTCTTGCTTGTTTAGATATTTTTGAAAGTGAAACTGTTCTTGAAAAAAATATTGAACGCAGCAAAAATCTGGCAACCGAATTTGCCTGGGCAAAAGCAGATTCTCGAATTGAACATTGGCGCCAACAAGGCATGATCTTGGCATTCGATATCAAACTTAAGTCACTTGAAAGGCCAAACACTTTCCCGCGCGAGATGTTTTCAGCAAACCTTCGTGAGGGCATGCTCATCAGACCCATTGGCAACACCATTTATGTGATGCCTCCATACATTTTGAGTGCGGATGAAACAGCTCAAATGGGAGCATCGGTAAAGCGCGCTTTAGATCAGGTGCTAGCGTGAATAACCGTTTTAACGCATTAAGCATGGCGGAACATCAGATTGAAAATCTAGATGCGCAATTGCTCAAACGCAAATTACGCGTTACAGAATCTCCTTGCGACGTAACAGCATATGTAGGTCAGCGAGAACTGAAAGCGTTTTGCAGTAATGACTATTTGGGTCTCGCCAATCATCCTGACTTAATCAATGCGCTTACTGAAGGCGCTATGCGCTATGGGGTTGGCAGTGGCGCCTCCCACCTCATCAGCGGCCATAGCATCGCCCATGAATTACTAGAAAAAAAGCTGGCGGAATGTGAAAGGAAACACATACCTAATGCGCGCGCCTTGTTCTTTAGCACGGGCTATCTCGCTAACGTCAATGCTATTACTGGCTTAGCGCGCCTTGCAGAATCTAGCGATGTCAGCATCTATTCAGCAAAACTCAATCACGCATCAATCATCGACGGCGTTCGCCTTGCTAGCGCACAAACGAAGGCCACAGTCACCCTATTCGACCATCAAAATCTTCATTCTTTATTAGAATCCCTTAAGCAAGATACGCACTCGCTTAAATTGATTGTGGTTGATGGTGTCTTCAGTATGGATGGCGATCTCGCCCCGGTAAAACAGCTTCTTGAGCTCGCCGAACAATATGACGCCCTACTCATGGTGGATGATGCGCATGGCTTTGGTGTTTTGGGCGAACAAGGTCATGGCATTCTTGAAAAATGTGATGTGCACTCAGAACGCATTATTTACATGGGGACACTAGGAAAAGCAGCTGGCGTAAGCGGTGCCTTTCTTTGCGCAAGCACACCCTTTATTGAGTGGCTGATTCAAAAGGGCCGCCCCTATATCTACAGTACGGCAACTCCACCCGCTATTGCGCATACCCTACTTCACAGTATTGAATTGATAGAAGGCGATGAGGGCAAACGTCGTCGACAGCAACTCAATCAACTTATTCAAATTTGGCAAACAGAAATGTCATTCTCCAAGTGGCTGAAAGTGGAGTCGCCAACTGCCATTCAGCCCGTCATTCTTGGGAGCAATGCCAATGCATTAGCCGCAGCAAAACTGTTAGATGAAGCGGGCTATTGGATTCCAGCTATTCGACCACCCACAGTTCCTGTTGGTAGCTCACGCCTTCGGATTACCTTCTCCGCAAATCATAGCGAGAATGATGTGCGTGAACTCATCAAAACATTAAAGCGCATTGAACAAACAGTAGAAAGAGAACATCAAGCTTGAATCTATTGACCAGCTATTTTGTGACAGGCACAGATACTGAAGTTGGAAAAACTTTAGTCAGTGGTGCCCTCCTCCTCAAACTCAAAGAGGCGGGGGTCAATGCATCCGGATTTAAACCCGTTGTTGCAGGAACGTATATTGATTCAAGTGGACAAAAACGCAATGAAGATCTCGAAACTTTGCGAATTGCATCTGCATCAGCACTCAACCAAGAAAATCTTTGCCCTTACATTCTGGATGAGGCAATTGCCCCCCACCTGGCGGCTAAAAAAACGGGTGCGCACTTAGATTGCGCCGTTATTCTCAATGCGCTTGAAGGAATTAGCGAGCAATTCGATTCTGTAGTGGTAGAGGGCGCCGGAGGATTTTTAGTTCCCCTCAATGCTCAGGAAGATTTAGGCGATCTAGCTCAAGCAATGGACTTACCCGTGATCCTAGTAGTGGGCATGCGCTTAGGATGCATTAACCACGCCCTTTTGACATGTGAAGCCATTCAGTCACGCCAATTGCCGATTGCTGGATGGATTGCAAATACCCTTTCCGAGGAAATGCCCGCTCTAGAGGAAAACCTAGAAACACTAAAAGAAAGAATTTTTGCGCCTTTCTTAGGGCTCATTCCCACACTTCCAGATCCACTTCAAAAATTCAATAACGCGCCTTACTCCATGGATGCCCTACGTTTTGCTGCGCAGCACATAACGCTTCCAGACTAAATTCAGATAAGATGAAGCCATGCGATTACTTCCAGAAATCATCGACTCCGCATCAGAAATTCAAGAAATTCGACGCAATATTCATGCACACCCTGAATTGCGCTTCGAAGAAAATCGCACTGCCGATCTTGTAGCGGAAGCGCTATCGAGCTGGGGCATTTCGGTGTATCGCGGTCTTGGCAAGACTGGCGTAGTAGGAAAACTCGATGGTGATCTCGGTCCCGGCAAAATGATTGGCTTGCGCGCCGATATGGATGCCTTACCCTTACAAGAACACAATACCTTTGAGCATACTTCCAAGAATCCCGGAAAGATGCATGCTTGTGGCCATGATGGCCACACAGCTATGTTGTTAGGTGCGGCCCAATACCTCTCGAATCATCGTGATTTCAAAGGTTCAGTTATTTTCATTTTTCAGCCAGCAGAAGAAGGTGGTGCTGGCGCACAAGAAATGATTAACGATGGACTGTTCAAACAATTCCCATGCGATGCTGTCTTCGGCTTACACAACTGGCCAGGCCTCGCAGAAGGTCACTTCGGAGTCACTTCTGGTCCCATGATGGCCTCAAGCAATACTTTTGAAATCACCATTCGAGGTAAAGGTGGTCATGCGGCTTTGCCGCACAATAGTGCTGACCCTGTTCTCGCAGGAGCCCAGGTGGTTCAAGCCTTACAAAGCATCATTACCCGCAATAAGCGCCCAGTAGATGCAGCCGTTTTATCGGTGACGCAATTTCATGCTGGGGAAACTAGTAATGTGATTCCTGATAGTGCCTTCATCGGAGGCACAGTGCGAACATTCACGATAGAAGTACTCGATTTAATCGAGCAGCGCTTAAGAGAAGTTTCTCATAATGTTTCGTGCGCATTCGACTGCCAAGCTGAAGTGAGTTTTTCCCGAAACTATCCACCACTGATTAATCACGATAATGAAGTTGAATTCGCTAGCGAAATCATGAGTGAATTAGTGGGCGAACAAAATGTGAATACCTCAATCGACCCGACTATGGGTGCTGAAGACTTTGCGTTCATGTTGCTTGAAAAGCCAGGTTGTTATGTGTTCTTAGGTAACGGTGATGGTGATCACCGTGCCGTAGGTCATGGCATGGGTCCATGCCACTTACACAACCCTTCATACGACTTTAATGACGCCTTGATCCCTGTGGGCGTGAACTACTGGGTCAAGCTAGCTCAGCGCTATTTGGCCTCTTAAGAATTCGTAAACTTGGCCGGGCGTTTTTCCATAAACGCAGCCATACCTTCTTTCTGATCGTTAGTGGCAAAACAAGCGTGGAACAGTCGACGCTCAAAATGCATCCCTTCTGAGAGCGTGGTTTCATATGCAGCATTAATCGCCTCTTTGACCATCATCGCTGTGAGCAAAGGCATATCGGCAATGGTTTTGGCAATTGCCTTTACTTCCTTTAGTAAATCAGCCTGAGGGAAAATTCGAGCAACTAGTCCGGAACGTTCCGCTTCAGCAGCGTCCATCATGCGGCCCGTCAAAGCCAGATCCATGGCCTTAGCTTTAGAAACGGCGCGCGGCAAACGCTGAGTGCCACCAGCACCAGGAATAATGCCCAACTTCACTTCGGGTTGCGCAAACTTTGCGCTGTCAGCCGCCATGATGGTGTCGCACATCATCGCTAATTCACAACCGCCCCCAAGGGCATAACCAGAAACAGCGGCGATCACTGGCTTGCGAACCTTCTTCATTGCTTCCCAATTGCGAGAGATGAAGTCACCACGGTAAACATCATCAAATCCATACTTTGCCATGGTGGCAATATCGGCGCCTGCTGCAAATGCCTTTTCACTGCCAGTAACGATGATGCAACCAATATTGTCATCAGCATCAAAGCTTAATAATGCCGCACCCAATTCGTCCATCAACTCGTCATTTAAAGCGTTTAAGACTTGTGGGCGATTTAAAGTAATCACGGCAACCTTGCCATCTACCTCAGTCAAAATGGTGTTGTAGCTCATCAATACCTTTCAAATATTTTTGGTTTAGCGCGGTAACAATAACCACATCTTGCCATCTTGCTTCATGCGCCCCGCTAGCTCTCCAGCAAAATCCCCTGAACCCCAATAGTAATCCGCTCGCACGCCACCGACAATCGCTTTACCAGTATCTTGCGCCATCACTAGTTTTTGCAAAGCCTGGCTACTTAAAGGTTTGGTAGTACTCAGAAATACTGGCGCGCCTAGAGGCAATGCCTTTAAATCAATTGCAATACTGCGCTCACCAGTCAAAGGTACGCCTAGTGCGCCATTAGGGCCAAGGTCTGCACTAACATTACCCGGCAACTCCTTGAAGAACACAAATCGCGGGTTGGCATTGAGCATTTCCTCCACGCGCCCCGGATTGCGCTTAGCCCATGTAGAAATACCCTGCATAGTTGCCTCACTACGAGTAATTTCCTTGCGATCAAGCAACCATTGGGCAAAAGACTTAAATGGTTGATCGTTGGTGCCGGCATAGCCCAGACGTAAAACGCGCCCATCCTCCAGACGAATTTTTCCAGAGCCTTGGATTTGCATAAAGGCAGCGGCCACCGGATCTTGCACCCAGGCGATTTCTGAACCCCGGAGTATTCCTGAACTCATCAACTCCGCACGAGCGGGGCCTGGATTTGGCTTAGATGCCTTCCAAGCATTGGGGTAGGCGTACAAAGGAACGGAATAGGTTGAGGTGCGAGTTTGCGAACCATTCATCACGGGCTCGTAATAGCCGGTAATGAGGCCGGTCTCACTACCTGTAGCGGTATTTCGAACCTCGTAAACCTGAAAATCCGTCTCAAAATATTGACGAATCGCTTGGTTATCCCGCCCTGAAACACTACTAGCTTGTGCGCATACTTGGCGCCAATTGATCTCACTGCTACGCTTTCGCAAGGCCTCACAACTTTTCAACCAGGCTGGCCACGCCTGAGTAAGGTTGTCGTCTTGCCATCCAGGGAGAGACTCCCAAGAGGCAGATCTAAAGCTAGCAATTGGGGAGCTGTATGAAGATGGTGCACTTCCATTAGACCGATACCCCGATCGAGTAGAGGGCGTAGAGCAGCCGGCGAGTAAGCTTGCCACCCCTAGAGCGAATACACTCAGTAGCAAGATTCGCTTGCTGTGACCATTAATAACTTTGGATGTTGAAATCATGATTGCCAATTTACTCGATGAGTACCCAATGATCTTGTTTGCCCTGGAGGGAGGACTTGCTTTAGCACTACTCCTCTTTATTGTCCTTTGGACGGGTAAGGGCAAAAAATAGGGCTTCTTTTGGCTTAATGCAGGGTTCTGGGCATGACTAAGGCAAATTCAGGGATTTGAGCCTGAAAAAACTGCGCCTCTTCAGTCACACAGAAATACTCCCCACGCATAGTTCCCGCCGGGGTCGGTAAAGTCGCCCAGCTGGTGTACTCAAAGTGCTCCCCCGCCCGCAACAAGGGCTGCTGACCCACCACCCCCAAGCCACGGACCTCCTGCACATCATTGTCCCCGTCGGCAATAAACCAATGACGGGCAATAAGCTGAATACTAGCCACACCTGTATTCCGAATGGTGACGGTATAGGCAAAGGCAAATTGCTGATTATCTGGGTCAGACTGCTCAGGCAAATACTGGGATTTGACCGTAATGCTGATTTCGTGAGGATTCATGCTGGAATTCTGCTCCATCCCGGAGTCAACTGCAAGCTAGAATCTAGGGATGGATAGCCAGAAATCACCCTCAAATAGCCAGTTTGTCATTGCCCCCTCCATTTTGTCGGCCGACTTTGCCTGTCTTGGCAAAGAAGTGCAAGATGTTCTCTTGGCGGGCGCGGACTGGATTCACTTTGATGTGATGGATAACCATTACGTACCCAACCTCACGATTGGTCCATTGGTGTGCGAAGCAATTCGTCCGCACGCTATAAAAAATGGCAAGCCAGCGATGATTGATGTGCATTTAATGGTTGAGCCAGTAGATCGCCTGGTTCCTGATTTTGCTAAAGCAGGCGCCAACCTCATTAGCTTTCACCCTGAGGCTAGCCCGCACGTTAATCGCACAATCCATTTAATTCGTGATCATGGATGCCAGGCGGGACTTGTATTAAATCCCGCAACTCCGCTCAGCCACCTTGACCATACATTGGAGCTACTCGACATGGTCTTGCTGATGTCTGTGAACCCGGGCTTTGGTGGTCAATCATTTATCCCGAGCACGCTCGATAAAATTGCGCAGGTACGCGCACGCTTAGATCGTCACCAACAAGAAACGGGGCGCCATATTCGTCTTGAGGTAGATGGCGGAATCAAAGTGGATAACATTGCGCAGATTGCTAAAGCTGGTGCGGATACTTTTGTTGCCGGCTCTGCCATCTTTGGAAAAGAAAATTATGCTGCTGTCATTGAAGCAATGAGAGCAGAGCTAGCGACCTCAGGAAAAGCGTAATGCAGTACGAAGAATTTCTTACCTTGGCAAAACAGGGTTTCAATCGCATTCCTTTGGTGAAAGAAGTCTTAGCCGACTTAGAGACGCCGTTATCTCTCTATGTAAAGCTCACACAGGCTTTTGGACATAAAAATACTTATCTTCTGGAATCGGTTTTAGGTGGGGAGCGCTTCGGTCGCTTTTCTTTTATTGGCTTGCCTGCTCAAACAGTACTGCGAACAGTAGGCACCCCGGAAGCACCCATTACAGAAGTACTGCTTAACGACAAAGTCATTGAAACCAATCATGACAATCCGCTCGATTTTGTAGACGCTTATTTCAAACGATTCAAAGTAGCAGTCCAACCCGGGCTCCCACGATTCTGTGGCGGTCTTGCAGGCTACTTTGGATATGACACCGTTCGCTACATTGAATCCCGTTTGGCAAAACATCGACTGCCAGATGAGTTAGGCGTTCCTGACATTCAGCTGATGTTGACTGAAGAATTAGCGGTCATCGATAACGTCGCTGGTCGTATCTATTTAATTGTGTATGCCGACCCAAGTGTTCCTGACAGCTTTGAAAAAGGTCAGGCTCGATTAAAAGAGTTACTTGCCTGCTTAAGCAAGCCTGTAAGCATGCCTGCCTCCTTGCCAACTACGAAAACAGAATTGATCCGTAAATTTAAGGCGGAAGATTTTGAAAATGCCGTACGTAAAACCAAAGAATATATTTTGGCTGGCGATTGCATGCAAGTGGTGATTGGTCAACGTATTAGCAAACCATTCACAGATTCGCCACTTGCGCTCTACCGCGCGTTGCGTTCGCTAAATCCTTCGCCATATATGTACTTCTACGACTTTGGGGATCTGCAGGTTGTTGGTTCATCCCCAGAAATATTAGTGCGCCAAGAAAAACGGGGAGCCGAGAAGATTGTGACGATTCGTCCATTGGCTGGTACACGCCCACGCGGTGCAACACCTGAAGATGACGAGCGCTTAGCCAAGGAGTTACTTGCAGATCCAAAAGAAATTGCTGAGCATGTCATGTTGATTGACTTAGCGCGCAACGATGTGGGTCGTATTGCCAAAACCGGATCGGTCAAAGTCACTGATTCGATGTCAATCGAAAAATACTCCCACGTGCAACATATTGTGAGCTCTGTTGAAGGTGAATTGCTGGATAACATGAGTAATATGGACGTCTTACGTGCAACCTTTCCCGCCGGTACCCTATCTGGCGCCCCGAAAATTCGGGCGATGGAAATTATCGATGAGATGGAAATTGTGAAGCGTGGCGTTTATGGCGGCGCGGTCGGCTACCTCTCCTTCTCTGGTGATATGGACGTTGCAATTGCCATCCGCACCGGCGTGATCCGGGACGGTATGCTGCATTCACAAGCAGGCGCTGGCGTCGTTGCAGACTCTGACCCGACTGCCGAATGGAAAGAAACCGAAGCCAAAGCACGGGCGGTATTAATGGCAGCTGATTTAGTACAAGGAGGTCTCGATGCTCCTCATGATTGATAACTATGACTCATTCACTTACAACCTAGTGCAATATTTTGCTGAGCTTGGTGAAGAGGTGAAAGTATTTCGTAATGATGAGATTACAGTAGAAGAGATTGCCAACATCAATCCTGCGCGCATTTGTATCTCACCAGGACCATGCAGTCCAGCGGAAGCGGGCATCTCAGTAGAGACCATCAAGCGTTACGCAGGCCATATTCCCATTTTGGGCGTTTGCCTTGGACACCAGGCCATCGGCGAGGCTTTTGGCGGAAAAATTATTCGCGCCCAAAAAGTGATGCATGGCAAGACCGATGATATTCATCACACTGGCGTTGGCGTCTTTAAAGACCTACCCAACCCATTTAAAGTAACCCGTTATCACTCCTTGGCAATTGAGAAGAGTTCGTTACCAGCAGTGCTGGAGGTGACCGCAACTTCTTCTGACGGTGAAATCATGGGAGTGCGCCATAAAGAACTCGCTGTTGAAGGCGTGCAATTCCACCCGGAATCGATTCTTTCTGAGCATGGTCATGCACTTCTGAAAAATTTCTTACAAGCCAAATAAATTACTGATATCTATAGCGCCATGCCAATTACTCCTCAACAAGCACTTCAACGCTGTATCGAACATCGTGAGCTATTCCACGATGAAATGACGGCGATGATGCGCCTCATCATGAGCGGTGAAATGCCCCCAGCATTAGTGGCTGGTTTATTAGTTGCCCTTCGCACTAAAAAAGAAACTGTTGGCGAAATTGCTGCTGCCGCACAAGTCATGCGTGAATTTGCCACCCCAGTACACATCGAAGATAGAGCCAATCTGGTCGATGTAGTAGGAACTGGCGGAGATGGCGCCCACACCTTTAATATCTCAACAGCGGCCATGTTTGTAGCCGCTGCAGCAGGCGCAAAAATTGCTAAGCATGGCAATCGCAGTGTCAGCAGTAAATCTGGCAGCGCGGACATTCTGGAAGCGCTTGGAGTAAAGCTCACGCTGACACCGGAACAAGTAGCGCAATGCATTTCCAAGGTAGGCGCAGGATTTATGTTTGCCCCCAACCACCACCCCGCCATGAAAAATGTCGTGCCCATTCGCAAAGATTTGGGCGTGCGAACCATTTTTAATATCCTTGGCCCACTCACCAACCCCGCAGACGCCAAGCGCATTCTGATGGGCGTATTTCATCCAGATCTGGTGGGCATTCAAGCTCGTGTTTTGCAAGCAATGGGCATGGATCATGCTTTGGTTGTATACGGTCGAGATGGTCTTGATGAGATTTCTCTTGAAGGCCCCACTCTAGTTGGCGAATTAAAAGATGGCGTAGTTCGTGAGTATGAAATTCACCCTCAAGACTTTGGTCTAAATACTGCGCCAACCATCAGCTTTAAGGTGGCAAATGCGGATGAATCTAAAACCATCGTTTTAGATGTCTTAAATAAAAAGGCTGGTCCAGCTAGCGATATTGTTTGCCTCAATGCGGGCGCAGTACTGTATGTCGCCAATGTAGCACCCGATATTGCTACCGGAATTCAAATGGCGAGAGCCTCCATTAATTCCGGCGCAGCACATCAAAAGTTAAATGAATTTGTTGCAGCAACCCAAGGTAATTAAATCCAGTTATGAGCGATATTCTCGACAAAATTGTTGCAACCAAAAAAATTGAGCTTGCAGCAGATTCAAAAAAGATTTCTCTAGCGAATCAACGTGAGCAAGCTCAAGAAAATAATCTCGATGCGACACTAAAGCCGCGCGGCTTCATTCAAGCTATCCAACAAAAGATAGTCGCCGGCAAAGCCGGTGTGATTACAGAAATCAAAAAAGCAAGCCCAAGCAAGGGTGTGCTGCGGGAAAATTTTCAACCTGCCGAGATTGCTCAGTCGTACGAGAAAAACGGAGCAGCCTGTTTATCAGTGCTGACCGATAGAGATTACTTTCAAGGGGCTAACGCGTATTTGCAAACCGCTCGCTCCGCTTGCGCCTTACCAGTGTTACGCAAAGACTTTACGATCGATCCATATCAGATCTATGAAGCACGAGCTATTGGTGCCGACGCAATCCTCTTGATTGTGGCCTGCCTAGAACTCAATCAAATGAAAGAGCTGGAAGCTTGCGCCCATGAGTTAGGTTTAGATGTTTTGGTGGAGGTACATAACGCTCCCGAGCTAGAGCAAGCTTTGAATCTCAAAACACCCTTACTCGGAATCAATAATCGCAATCTGAAAACGTTTGAAGTTACTCTTCAAACCACTCTATCGTTACTCTCTATGGTTCCGCTAGGAAAAACGCTGGTTACCGAATCGGGCATCATGACTCGCGCTGATGTGCAACTAATGCGCGACCATCAAGTCAATGCGTTCTTAGTGGGTGAGGCATTTATGCGCGCAAGTGATCCAGGAACCGCTCTGAGCGAGTTATTTAATTAAGCCGTTCTTGAAAATTTCAGTAAATCCAAACTGGATTTAAGTAGAGCAATTAGCAACACCGTTCCAAACACGTCCCCCAAGAACATCACCAGGAAGTGATTCATACTTCCCGACTCATCTAAGCCCCGCACGGCAAACCACCACTGGTGTAAGCTGGCACTTAGAAGAGCGTAAATTAAAATACAAGCGACCAATTTAGGCAGACTGAGATCGCTTAAATCTGGAGCTATTTGGATATTGGTGAGAACAAATATTCTCGCTAAATAAGGCGCAAAACCAGAAATTAAACCAACCCCAATACATGTGGTTATTTCGTGCGGAAATTCGCCCAGGTAACTAATTAAAAAAGAGCCGAGAGCGATACCAAGCGCCCCAGGAATGCCGAAGATGAGGGTCAGAAATAATCTCAAGCCAGCAGGTAGGTAGATCCAACTAACGCCAAGACTATAAGTCAGATGGGATGTGAGCCAATCGTTGATGTAAAAGAGACCCGTGTAAGCGATTCCGCTCACCACAATTCCCAATGTCCACTCACGATATGACTTATCCATTACTAGCAGTATGGTTGATTTTGACAATGCATACAAGTTACAAACAAGATAAATAGGGCTACAATCGCGTTAACCCTTAGGCTAATAATTCTTATTTTTAATACCGTAAAAATGTCTTCGATCAAATCTTCTAGTTACATTCGCTTTCTTAATTTAATGGATGTGCTTGACCGCATTAATCCAGGGAAAAAACTCGACTCTGTTGAAGAAAGCCTGTTGGATAAAATCGTTTTGAGTTATCACGCTAAAGAATCTGTTTTGGTTGGTGATCTTATTTCGATGGCGGGGCTCGGCTCGCAAGCCACTCTCCACGGACGCTTAAAAAATCTCAGCGCAATGGGCTATATCAAAATGGCTGCCAACGAAGATGGGCGAAAAAAGCAGGTTGTTCCGAGCAAAATCGCTTTAAAGCGTTACGAAGAAATCTCCAAATGCTTGGAAAAAGCAGTTAAAGCCAGCTAACAATACCTTTGACCCCAAAAATCTGGGGCCCACAAGCAAAAAGCCCTTAGTAATTAATCTAAGGGCTTTTTTGTTTGCTTGAGCGAACTAGACGTTAAACAGAAAGTTTAAGACATCGCCATCCTTGACGACGTACTCCTTACCTTCAGCGCGCATCTTGCCAGCCTCTTTTGCCCCGGATTCGCCCTTAAACTGAATAAAGTCTTCAAAAGCAATGGTTTGGGCACGAATAAATCCACGCTCGAAATCCGTATGAATGACTCCAGCAGCCTGAGGAGCTGTGTCACCTTTGTGGATTGTCCAGGCACGGACTTCTTTCACGCCAGCGGTAAAGTAAGTCTGCAAGCCTAACAAGTCATAGCCAGCACGGATCACGCGGTCCAGACCAGGCTCTTCCATGCCAAGGTCAGCTAAAAACTCAACCTTATCCGCATCGTCCAAGTCAGCAATCTCAGCCTCAATTGCAGCGCAAACCGCAACTACAGGCGCGCCTTCTTTGGCGGCATGTTGCTTAACTGCATCTAAGTGAGGGTTATTCGTAAAGCCGTCTTCCTTCACATTAGCCACATACATCGCTGGTTTAGCAGTAATTAAACACAGTGGCTTCAGAAGAAGGAGCTCTTCTTCACTGAGTGCCATGCTGCGAACCGGTTGCGCAGAATCTAGATGGGCCTGCACTTTAGTGAGGACGGCAACTAAAGCTGCAGCCTCTTTATCGTTACCGGACTTGGCGGCTTTGCTTGAGCGATTGAGTGTTTTCTCAACGGTAGTGAGGTCTGATAGGGCCAGTTCCGTATCAATCACCCCAATATCAGCGATTGGATCAATTTTTCCAGCAACGTGAATCACGTTTGCATCTTCAAAACAGCGCACCACATGAGTAATTGCGTCTGTTTCACGAATATTCGCCAAAAATTGGTTGCCAAGACCTTCGCCCTTAGAGGCGCCAGCCACCAAACCAGCAATATCGACAAACTCGACTGCTGCCGGCAAGATGCGCTCAGGCTTAACGATCTCAGCCAAGGCGGCAAGACGGGGGTCAGGAACCTCGACCACACCCACATTAGGCTCGATCGTGCAGAAAGGATAGTTTTCCGCCGCGATTCCAGCCTTGGTAAGCGCGTTAAAGAGGGTAGATTTGCCGACGTTAGGCAGGCCGACGATGCCACATTTCAAAGACATAGCCGTATTGTAAAGGGGCTGGTTTCGATATCATCGAGATATGTCAGAAGTTCATCAAAATAATCCCCTAAATCCATCCAGCAATGGAGCCCAAATCCGCACTGTGGACATCGCAGTTGTTGGTGGAGGCATTGCTGGTAAGGCTTGCGCGCTTGGCTTAGCCCAACTAGGATTACAAACGATCGAGATTGCCCCGGATTTAGGTCAAGCGGTCCCCGCGCCCCAAGGCGATCAATGGGGTCAACGTATTTATGCTTTTTCCCCAAGCACCCAAAAACTATTGGCCCATTTGCAAATATGGGATGCCATTGACCACTCACGCATGCAGCCCGTGAGGGACATGCGTATTTTCGGGGATCGTGGGGGAGAATCAGATCAACTCCACCTTTCCGCATTTGAGGCGGGCACCCCTCAACTTGCTTGGATCGGCGAATCCAACCTCATCGAACATACTCTTGATCAGGCATCACGCTTTCAAAATAAGCTGGAACGCATAAGTGATGTCGTACAACAACTCGCGCTAGATGAAGACGGGGCAAGGTTACAACTTAAAAACGGGGGCAACATTCGAGCGAAGCTGGTGATTGCGGCCGATGGCGCCAACTCCCCTATCCGCTCAGAACTTGGCATTAGCGCCACTGAAGAAAGTTACTCACAAAATGCTGTAGTTGCTAATTGGGTTTGCACACGCGCCCATTTAGAAACTGCCTATCAGTGGTTTTTGCCTGGGGGAGACATCGTTGCCATGCTCCCATTGCCGAATCAACAAGTCTCCATGGTGTGGTCGACTTCGCTAGAAAATGCGGCGGAGCTGATCAAACTAGATCAAGCTACTTGGACTCAAAGACTGTCCAACATAGCGGATGGCGCCATCATCAAACAACTGGGAGCTCTCACACTGAACTCAGCACCAGCCACATTTCCATTAAGAAGAATTCGGGCCAATCGTTTTATTGGGCCAGAAGAAAATCCAAAAGTGGTTTTGATTGGTGATGCCGCCCATGTCATGCATCCACTGGCTGGGCAAGGCTTAAATTTGGGCTTAAGAGATGTCACAACACTACTCAATATTTTGGGTAAACGAGAATCTTTTAGGCAAGCAAATGACAAAGTTCTATTGCGTCGCTATGAGCGTCAACGCCAAGGTGATACTAGCGCGCTTCTTTGGGTGACGGACAAACTGAAAAAGCTCTTCTCAGCCACCAGCAGCACCGAACGACAATTAAGAAATTGGGGTTTGGGCATCGTCAATCGCAGTCATTTTATGAAGCGGCGCTTAATTGAACGCGCCCTAGGGGATATTGATTTTGAATAAATTATTTTTGGCAATCTCACTTGCTTGTATCAGCTTCTTGGCTAGCGGCATTGCTCATGCGCAATCTGAGCAACAAATCAGGACCGAATTACAAAAGAAGATTGGTGCAAACACTAAAATTAAAAGTGTGACGGCATCTCCTATCTCTGGCATATATGAGGTGCTGGTGGGCAACGATGTTTTTTATACCGATGCGAATAGCAAGTATTTAATTCAGGGTGAGATTGTGGAACTTGCCACCGGTAAAAATATTACCGAACAGAGACATGCTGACCTCAATCGCATTAAATGGTCTGAACTTTCGCCGACCAATGCTTTCAAAACTGTACGTGGCAATGGCAGTAGGCAATTGGCGGTATTTTCAGATCCCAATTGCGGTTACTGCAAGCGACTAGAAAAATCTCTGCAGCAATTAGATAACGTCACTATCTACACCTACCTTATTCCTATTTTGTCTGCAGATTCTGCGATGAAGTCAAAACAGATTTGGTGCTCCGCAGATCCCCAGAAGGCATATATCGATTGGATGGTGAACGGCATTGCTCCTAGTGGAAAAAGTGATTGCACTACGCCACTAGATAAGAACATGGCTTTTGCCAAAACCTATGGAATCACTGGAACGCCCACCCTCTTCTTCACGGATGGCAGTCGCTTCCCAGGCGCAGTTCAAATCAGCGATATTGAAAAGAAGTTTAGTAGCATCAAATAAATTGATATGAACGATATCCAGACATCAGATTTACCCGCGATTCAATACACTGTTTGGCAGGAAGATTTGCGTGGGCATCGCTTTCACGTCAAACTCCGAATTGAGAATCCACTGCCGACAGGGCAAATTGTGCAAATGCCTGCATGGATTCCAGGAAGCTATTTGATTCGCGATTTCAGCAAGCAAATTGAAACCATTGAAGCGTATGCGCTTGAGAATCCCCAGCAAAAACTGGACCTAGAGCGCATTGACAATGATCAGTGGCGACTACCTAAGCTTGCTGGGCCTGTTGAAGTGCTGACTACGATTTATGCCTTTGATTCTTCAGTACGCGCAGCCTATCTCGATACAGAGCGCGCATTTTTTAATCCCAGCAGCTTATGTTTAGCGGTGAAGGGGCAAGAGTATTTACCTTGTGCCCTCATCCTCATTCCGCCAAAGGAGGCATCCACCATTCACTGGACCGTGCAGACTGGCTTGCGGTCCGTAAAGGTTGACTCGGATGGCTATGGGTTTTATTTGGCCAAAAATTATGATGATCTTTTAGATCACCCAGTTGCAATGGGAGATTTTCAGATTGCACACTGGAAATCGCACGGCGTTTCACACAGCATGGCTATTCAGGGGTGTATTCATGAAGTGGATCTACAACGTCTTGCGGTAGACCTTCGCGCTATCTGCGATAGCACCATTCATCTGTTTGAGCCTCAATCCAACCGGGCACCATTTCAAAATTACTTATTTTTAGTCAATGCTGTTCTTGCTGGTTACGGCGGACTAGAGCATCGCGATAGCACCGCCTTACTTTGCCGTCGTGATCAGATTCCACAACTCAATACGCCTTTAGATGAAACTGCGTATCGTGAATTCTTGGGTCTATGTAGTCATGAATATTTTCATGCATGGTTAGTAAAGCGCATTCAACCCAAAGCGTTCCAACCCTATCATCTTGATCGTAGAAACCACACGCGCTTGCTATGGTTGTTTGAAGGCTTCACAAGTTACTACGATGATCTACAACTCTTTCGTAGCGGGCGCATTGATCTCAAAACCTATCTCAAGCTTGTTGCCAATAATTGGAACGGCATTTTGCGTGGCCCTGGCAGACTCAAGCAGAGCCTAGCTGATAGCTCATTTGATGCTTGGACTAAGTATTACCAATCGGATGAAAACACGCCTAATGCTGTCGTGAGTTATTACGGTAAAGGTGCCCTGCTCGCACTGGGTCTTGATCTAAACATTCGAGCCTTTAGCCATGATCGCAAGTCTCTTGATGACCTAATGCGTCTTATCTGGCAGACGCATGGAGTCACCTTGGATGGGATTGCCGAAGATGGCTTAGATATTCTTATATCGCAATTACTCGGCAGTGAATTTGCGAAGACTTGGAGCACCTTTAAAGCCAAATATATTTTTGGTAATGAAGATATCCCTTTGCAAAAATGGTTTAACCACAAATATATTTCGGTTAAACCGAAGCAACAATCTAAGCTTGATCAAATTAAGTTGCAACTTGGTATGCGACACACTGAAGTAAATGGCTGGCTCAAAGTGACTCACGTGCTTGATGGCGGCGCCGCACAAATTGCTGGCCTAGCACCAGGCGACCTACTTGCCAGTATTAATGGTCAACGCATTACTGCTACCCGCTGGAATAAGGTCTTGTCTAGCTTGGTTATTGGTGAGGTTCTCACAATCTCCTTTTACAGGGATGATCTTGAGCATGAATGCATGACCATCCTTGAGGCAAGTCAAATGCCAGCTCAATACAGCCTCATACCAACCGAGTAATGCAAGCCTTCTCAGCACAAGATATCCCAGAGGACTGGCGTGTGCTTTTGGGTGACTATTTCGAGTCCAAGGACTGGCTTGCTTTGCAAAACAATCTGCAGGTGCAATTAAGCCAACATCCAGAATGCATCAGACCAGAGCCGCAGAATTTTTTCAAAGCGTTTTCTCTAACCCCGCTCGACCAAGTGAAAGTTGTGATTTTGGGACAAGATCCATATCACTCTCCTGGCCTCGCACAAGGGTTGGCCTTCTCTATTCCTGGCAATATTCCCACGAACTCCCGAGCATTTCCCAGCTCCTTACGAAACATCACCAAAGCACTTGCTTTGGAGGGTTTTGGCGTCCTTCCTAACGGAGATCTGTATGACTGGGCCAAGCAAGGTGTATTGCTTCTGAACACTGCTCTCAGCGTTAAATTGGGCGAGGCGGGTAGCCACACTAATTTAGGTTGGAAACCTCTGATTGATCGCTTGATTAGCTCCCTTGCACTACAAAAGCCCCATTTAGTTTGGATGCTTTGGGGAGGGCATGCGCAGTCCAAATTACCGCTAATTGAGGTAGGGACCAATCAATTGATCTTGCAGTCTTCCCACCCATCCGGACTGGGCGTTTACAAAACCAATCAACCCTTCTTACAACCCGGCGGAACGGCCAGTTGTGGGCACTTCACCAAGGCAAATGAGTGGCTACTGGAACATCAGAAAACTCCCATTCAATGGGTAAGTCAGTCTCAAGCCCATGAAAAGAACTTGTTCAGCCCAAGGAATTAAATTCTTATTACATGTAATGTATTAATTCAATAAAATGTTACATGTAATAAGAATTTAAGGCTTTCAAAATGTCCTCAAGCAACGCCCTTAGAGTCCAAAAACACCGACTTTCCTTAAGGGATTCCGGGTTACGGCCTATTCAAATATGGGTTCCCAATACAAAAGCTCCTGGGTTTTTTGAAGAATGTCGCCGCCAGTCGGCATTGGTAGCCTTGGCCGATCGAGCCGATACGGAATTAATGTCCTTCTTAGATGACGCGCTAGCTGATTTAGATAAAGCATGAGGCGCGGCAATATAGTAATGGTTGCAATGCAGGGTGATTTCGGAAAGCCTAGGCCAGCATTAGTGCTTCAATCCGATGTTTTTAGCGATATCCATGCAACCGTAACCATTGCATTGGTTTCAAGCGAGCTTGTGCAAGCTCCAATTTTTCGTCTTGATATTGAGCCAAGCGAGACTAATGGCCTAACTAAAGCCTCTCAAGTACAAATCGACAAAATTCAAACCGTGCGAGTTGAGAGAATTGGGCCGGTTATTGGTGAATTAAATGATGTCCTCATGGTTCGAGTAAATAGAGCTCTGGCACTCTGGCTTGGTTTGGCATAAAGGATATCTATTTAAAGCATGCAGCGTAGAGGCAACCAGCCATGCTAGAAGCCACAATGGCAGTAAGCCACTCTAGCATTTGCCCCGACTGAAAGATTCCCGCAAATTGCCCGGCATAGGAGCACATTGAGGCGACCAGAAAGCCAATAAAGCAGGCCAGGAGGAGTTTTTTCAGTTTGGGCTTAGCACTTCGTATGCCGGGATAAAACACCCAGGCTAAAGCACCAGAAATACCGCCAATCACCAGAAAAGCCAAAAACCCCATTGCCACCCCCATTAATGCCGCCATCAAATCTATAATTGCCATTATGAAGTTGTTGACACTCGGCATCAATCATCACACAGCGCCGGTCGCCATTCGGGAAAAGGTCGCCTTTGACCCTGAATTTCTTCAAGAAGCGTTGCACGATCTTCGCCAACATCTCGTTGGCGCGAATCAGGCCGGGTTGCCGGAAGCCACCATCTTGTCCACTTGCAACCGAACGGAAGTATATTGCGCCGCTAATGATGCCGATGCAGCCAGCCTCCTGCATGAAGCCACTTTTGACTGGCTCGCCAAAACTCAGAAGCTAGCTCCAAGCAGCCTAGAGCCTCACATTTATTCCCTTCCGCAATCAGATGCAGTTCGCCATGCTTTTAGAGTGGCCTGCGGATTGGATTCGATGGTGATTGGTGAGACTCAAATTTTGGGCCAGATGAAAGATGCTGTTCGCACCGCAAATGATGCAGGCGTTTTAGGCACCTACTTAAACCAGCTCTTTCAGAAAACATTCTCTGTAGCCAAAGAAGTGCGCGGATCAACGGAGATTGGTGCTCATTCAATCTCTATGGCGGCAGCATCAGTTCGTTTAACTGAGCGCATCTTTGAAAAAATTTCTGATCAACGTGTGCTCTTTATTGGTGCTGGCGAAATGATCACTTTATGCGCAACCCACTTTGTCGCGCGTAAACCAAAAAGTGTTGCGATCGCCAACCGAACGATTGAACGCGGCCAAGAATTAGCAGACTCGATTTCGATTCAAGATGTCGAGGCTGAATCTTTCAAGCTTTCTGAATTGCCTTCTCGTCTTCATGAGTTTGACATCATTGTTTCCAGTACAGCTTCATCACTACCGATCATTGGATTGGGTATGGTGGAAAGCGCTTTGAAGCAACGTCGCCATAAGCCTATGGTGATGATCGACTTGGCAGTTCCACGAGATTTCGAGCCAGAGATTTCTCGCTTAAACGATATTTATTTGTACACCGTTGATGACCTGGGCACCATGATTCAGACGGGGGCATCATTACGTCAGGCCGCTGTCAGCCAAGCTGAAGCCATCATCGAAGATCGCGTTGGCAACTTCATGCATTGGATGCAAGGTCGCAAGACCGTGCCCCTCATTCAAGATATTCAACAACAAGGTGAACATCTTAGACAACTCGAGCTTGATCGTGCCATGAAACGATTGATGCGCGGCGATGATCCCCAAGAGGTTCTCAATGCAATGGCGCAAGGCTTAACCAATAAGTTTTTGCATGGCTCATTACATGCTTTACAACATTCGAATGGCGCTGAGCGTGACGCCCTGATTAAGTTGCTTCCAAAATTATTCGCCTCTCACTCCAAACCAGAAGACCATTAGATGAAGCCCAGCATGCGGGCTAAGCTAGAACATCTAGACACGCGCTTAGCCGAACTCAATTCCCTATTAACCACCGAAGAGTCCACCAAAGACATGGACAACTATCGGAAACTCACGCGTGAGCATTCTGATATCGCAACGGTAGTAGAGCAATTTGGTTTATATAAACAAGCTGAAGCAGATGCACAAGCCGCAGAGGAGATGCGCAAAGATCCCGAGATGAAGGACTTTGCTGATGAAGAGCAAAAACAAGCTCAAGCCACCATGGAAGAGCTTGAAGGGGTCTTACAAAAACTCTTGCTACCAAAAGATGTTAACGATGAGCGCAATGTGTTCTTGGAAATTCGGGCGGGCACTGGTGGTGATGAGAGCGCCTTGTTTGCAGGAGATCTACTCAGAATGTATACCCGCTTTGCCGAGCGCCAAGGCTGGAAAGTGGAAGTAGTCAATGCTGCTGAGTCGGATCTTGGTGGCTATAAAGAAGTTGTTTTACGTCTTGTTGGGCAATCGGTGTACTCTCGCCTCAAGTTTGAATCTGGAGGTCACCGCGTGCAGCGCGTACCCCAAACAGAAACTCAGGGGCGCATTCATACATCGGCCTGCACGGTTGCCGTGATGCCGGAGGCAGATGAACTAGAGGCAGTCAAAATTAATCCCGCCGAATTACGTATTGATACCTTCCGCGCATCTGGTGCCGGCGGACAGCATATTAATAAAACAGATTCTGCTGTGCGAATTACGCATTTGCCAACAGGCACCGTAGTGGAATGCCAAGATGATCGTAGTCAGCACCGCAATCGTGAGCAGGCGATGAAGGTTTTGGTATCACGCATCATGGATGCCCGTGAGCGCGAGAAGCATCAACTGGAAGCGCAAACCAGAAAATCATTAATTGGTTCTGGTGATCGCAGCGATCGCATTCGAACCTATAACTTTCCACAAGGCCGCATTACCGATCACCGCATCAACCTTACGCTCTACAAGATTGATGCCATGATGGACGGTGATTTAGATGATCTATGCAATGCACTAGCATCTGAACATCAAGCAGAATTGCTTGCAGCGCTAGGTGACAATTAATCTCGGTCAGGATGAGCGCTAACCCGTCTTTGCGTTCCCTTTTAAGCAGCTCATCCCTGCCTGCCAATGAGGCACGTATTCTGTTGGCATATGTTCTAGAAAAACATTACCAACTGCCACGCTCAGCTTTGCTGTCCCGCGACGATATGACGCTCAATGACTTAGCTCAGACGGAATGGCAAAGCATTGAGCAACGGAGATTAAACGGTGAGCCAGTTGCTTATATCTTGGGTAAAAAAGGATTTCACAATATTGAGCTATCGGTTGCGCCTGGAGTATTAATCCCCCGCCCTGAAACAGAACTATTGGTGGAGATTGCCCTTGGTGAAATCGCCAAACTCAATAAGCCCGTAAAAATATTGGACCTCGGCACAGGCTCTGGCGCGATTGCTCTTGCTGTAGCGAGCGCATCCCCTGAATCATCCCTGCTAGCAACCGATCAATCCGAGGTAGCCTTAGCAATTGCAATGCAAAACGCTAAATCGCTCAAGCTGACGGATCGAGTGCAATTTGCACATGGAAGTTGGTATCAAGCCATTCCCGAAGACTCCGCTTTTGACATTATCTTAAGCAACCCTCCTTATATTGCCGATCAGGACCCTCATTTGGCGCAAGGCGATCTCCGGTTTGAGCCCGTATCAGCATTAACGGATAAAGCCAGCGGCCTGACCTGTCTCGAGGAGATTATTTTTGGGGCAGATCAATATCTCAAACCAGGAGGCCTGATCGCCGTTGAGCATGGTTTTGATCAAGCCAAGGCAGTGGTAGCACTTATGACTAAAGCGGGTCTTAAGGACCCTAAAATACATCTCGATTTAGCAGGTCACTCCCGAGTGAGCTCGGCTAGAAAAAGTAATTGATTTATAAAATTAGGTATAAGGAGCTTTTTCCGCTTAACCCTTTTTTGTATATAGCCTTAAAATCACCGTATCGCAAAATTGCAAATTAACTAGTTCTTCAGGATAAATTATGGATACCCAAGCAAAAATTCAAGAAATCGTTTCCAGCCACCCAGTGGTGCTGTTCATGAAAGGAAATGCTCAATTTCCTCAATGCGGATTCTCTGGTAACGCGATCAATATTTTGCGCGCCAGTGGCGTAGAAAATCTTCACACCGTGAATGTTTTAGAAGACGAGGCAATTCGCCAAGGCATTAAGCAATTCGCTAACTGGCCAACGATTCCCCAGCTTTACATCAACGGTGAGTTTATTGGCGGCTCAGACATCATGACTGAGATGTTCCAGAGCGGTGAATTGCAAAAGCTGGTGAAGGCATAAGCCACCAAAGATCCTCGTGACTTTTGACTTAAGCTCTCTTCTACTATTTGGCCTGCCATTTGGTTTATGCGCAGGCCTTTTGGTTTATGCGCTTAATCTGCGCTCAGCACTACAGCGCAGCGAACAACAGGCTCAAGCTGAATCTGCCACCACCATTGCCTTACGTGCCGAGAGAGATCAAGCCTTACAAAATGCAATTCGCCTAGAGGCCGAATTAGACTCCGAGCGCAAACAAGGTCTTGGCAGAATTGAATCTCTCAATGAAGCCAAGGAAGCGCTTACCAGTCAGTTCAAGAATTTAGCCAACGAGATTCTGGAAGATAAATCTAAACGATTTACTGAGCAGAACGTTGCCAATCTCGATGCTTTACTCAAGCCCCTACAAACAAAGTTGTCTGAATTTAAAGAGCAAGTAAATACTTCTTATGGTAATGAGGCTCGTGAGCGCTTTGCACTCAAGAGTGAGATTGAGCGCCTTGCTAACCTCAACCTGCGCATGTCTGACGAGACACGCTCCCTCACCCAGGCTTTAAAGGGTGATTCAAAGGTTCAAGGCAATTGGGGTGAATTGGTACTGGAATCCATCCTCGAGTCCTCAGGATTACGTAAAGGCGAAGAGTACCTGGTGCAAGATAGCCATACCCAGACCGATGGATCACGCCTTCAGCCAGACGTAGTCGTCAAACTGCCTGAGGGTAGAAGTCTCGTCGTGGATAGCAAAGTATCAATCACCGCTTATTCACGTCACGCTGAAACATCTGATCCCGTAGTTGCAGAGCAAGAGTTGGCTGCGCATATTCAATCTCTGCGCCAGCATATCCAAGGGCTCTCAGTTAAGAACTACAGCTCTTTGTATAGCATTGGCTCAGTAGACTTCGTATTGATGTTTGTGCCAATTGAGCCCGCTTTCTTGCTAGCCCTCAAAACCGCACCCAATCTATACCAAGAAGCTTTGGCAAAAAACATTGTGTTGGTATGCCCAAGCACTTTGATGGCTACCCTGCGTACTGTTGCCCATCTCTGGCGCCAAGACCACCAAAATCGCAATGCACTAGAAATCGCCAAACAATGCGGCACTCTCTATGACAAATTTGTTGGCTTTGTAGATGATTTAGAAAAACTAGGCCAGCGCCTAGATCAAGCCCAGACAAGCTATCACGATGCCTTTAATAAACTCAAGTCCGGCAAGGGCAATCTCATTCGCACGGCTGAGAAGGTGCGTGAACTGGGAGTAAAGCCCAGCAAAAATCTCTCTGCCCCACTCATTGAATCGTCTGCCGATCCAGAATAAAAATTGAATAGCGTCCCAGTAGAGAAAAAGCTTTCAACGCATTCCTATAGAAAAGTGGCTATTGCAGCATGCTTTGGCACTTTTTTGGAGTGGTACGACTTTCTAACCTTTGCCACCTTAGCGGTAGTTTTTGGCCCGCTCTTTTTTCCCTCTATCGACCCTAGCACAGGGCTTTTGGCAAGCCTAGCAACCTTTGGGGTGGGCATGGTGGTGAGGCCACTTGGTGCGGCCATTTTTGGAAGCGTTGGTGATCGTATAGGGCGTCGCCCCGTATTCATGATCACCATTACCCTCATGGGCATTGCCACAGTCAGTGTTGGCTTTTTACCTACTTATGCCAGTATTGGCATCTGGGCACCCATCTTACTGGTTAGCCTACGACTCTTGCAGGGACTCTCAGCGGGCGGCGAGATTGGTGGCAGTGCCGTCTACCTCACAGAGCATGCAGGCGACTCCAATCGGGGTTTTAAGACTAGCTTTCTGCAATTAATGGGGCCTCTCGGCATCCTTGTTTCAACATTACAAATTGCATTGCTGCAGCAATGGTTAAGCCATGAAGAGTTTTTATCCTGGGGATGGCGTGTACCGTTTTGGATATCCCTGCTGCTTCTATTGCTCGCGTTCAAGGCCAGAATGGCCCTAGAAGAAACGCCCATCTACTTGCAACTCAGTAAGACGGAGATGCAGTCTAAAAATCCGTTACGTGACAATCTCACCGATCCAGAAACTAGAAAGAGAATGTTTTTGCTCTTCTTTTGCATTTCAGCGGGTGGAGCAATATTGTTTTTCTGTGTTCAAGTCTATACATCGATCTTTCTAAAGACTTCGGTAAAACTCCCGTCACCATTAGTAGATCAACTCAGTGTTTATGCAACAGTTGCCTTGCTACCGCTCACTATCTTTGCTGGGTGGCTATCGGACAAAATTGGCAGAAAACCTGTTGTTGTTAGTGGCCTTATATTGGGGGCCACATTGATCTTGCCAGCATTTCATCTAATGCAGATACAAAACCAATCAACGCTATTTATTGCAGCAATATTGATTGGACTATCAGCCATTTTGGCCCTAGTAGTGGGCCCTCAAACAGCACTACTTGCGGAGCTCTTTCCTGCAAAAACGAGAAATAGTGCGGCTACGCTTCCACATAATTTAGCTGCTGGCTGGATTGGAGGACTCTTGCCTCTCATTGTTACTTGGTTGAATCAACAATGGGTAAGTGATATGGCGGGACTTTGGTACCCAACGATCTTCTTGGCATGCGGTGCGATAGTAGCAATTCTGTATTTACCCGAGACCAAAAAGATTGATCTGCGCCAGTGACAATTAATTCACTGCGCACCTAAAAAGGAAAAAAGCCTAAATTCAGAGAATTTAGGCTTTAGTATTTTGGTGCCCCTTGTCCGACTCGAACAGACCACCTACTGATTACAAATCAGTTGCTCTACCAGATGAGCTAAAGGGGCAACGAATGATATTTTATCCTATTTCACAATCGTTAAGGAAGGTCTTGTAGATTTTGGTTTTTCAGCCCCCGTGCCATCACTTTCGCTGGGCTTATTTCCGGGCACCTGGCTAGCGTCAAATGGGAATGACATTCCTTGGCCATTCTCCCTAGCGTAAATAGCCAACACATGACTTACGGGAACCATAATTCTTCTTGGAACCCCGCCAAACCTAGCCTGAAAGCTGATCCAATCATTCTCCAGCTGGAGCTGATGGCAGGCCTCCAAAGAGAGATTTAAGACAATTTCGTCATTCTTCACAAACTCCATGGGCACATCAACATTCGAGTCTACGAAGACGGCTATAAAGGGCGTAAAACCAAAATCCGTGCACCACTGATGTAGGGCACGGATTAGGTAGGGTTTATTGCTTGGAACGTCAGACATGCTGATTTAGCCGCCTGAATAATGAGCCGCTTAGCGGCGCATTACCTTTTCAGAAGGTGTGAGCGCCTCAATATAAGCTGGTCTGCTGAAAATACGCTCAGCGTACTTCAATAAGGGAGCTGCATTGCGGGAGAGATCAATGCCGTAATGCTCCAAACGCCACAACAAAGGAGCGATTGCCACATCCAGCATGGAGAACTCTTCACCCAACATGTACTTGTTCTTCACAAAAATAGGTGCCAACTGAGTCAAACGATCACGAATAGCTAAACGCGCTTTTTCATGTGACTTCTCAGCAGCCTTACCTTTTTCATTTTCCAAAGCAGCGACGTGAACAAACAGCTCTTTCTCAAAATTAAAGAGGAAGAGGCGTGCGCGTGCGCGTGCAACTGGATCAGGCGGCATCAACTGTGGATGTGGAAAACGCTCATCAATGTATTCATTGATGATGTTTGACTCATACAAAATCAAGTCGCGCTCAACCAAGATTGGAACTTGGCCATAAGGGTTCATCACCGAGATGTCTTCTGGCTTATTAAACAAGTCAACATCGCGGATCTCAAAGTCCATGCCTTTTTCAAAAAGCACCAAACGGCAGCGTTGCGAGAATGGGCAGTTAGTGCCCGAGTACAACACCATCATAAATTTATTTCCTTAAATATCTACTTCAATACAACAAACGCACAACTAACTGCGGCTTTAAATCTTTTTACTCATGAGCCCTAACTTCAGGGCTAATGAATTTACTTAGTGAATGTCTTTCCAATAGGCTTTATTTAAGCGCCAAGCTAACAAAGTGAAGATTGCCAAAAAGATCAGCACTACAACACCCAAACGCTTACGCTCAAGCTGAACTGGCTCAGCCATCCATGACATAAATGCGACTAAGTCAGCAATATTGTCGTCATACTCTTGCGGCTTCATGGTGCCTGGAGTCAATTGCTCGAATCCTACGAATACTTTTTCTGTGCGGCTTTCGTCATGAGGATCTTGATGCTCCTCAAACTTCGCAGCACGTTCGCCTTGCAACTGCCAAAGAACATGTGGCATACCAACGTTTGGATACACCATATTGTTCCAACCAGTTTGCGTGGTGTCATCTTTGTAGAAAGTGCGAAAATAGGTGTAGAGCCAATCTGTACCACGTGCACGTGCCTCTACTGACAAATCAGGAGGGGTCTTACCAAAAAATGCCTTACCTTCCTTAGGTGTCATCGAAATTGTCATGAGATCGCCGACTTTGGCATCAGTCAAAATCAAGTTATCTTTGATCTGTTGATCAGTCAAGCCGATATCACGCAAGCGGTTGTAACGCATACTTGAGGCTGCATGGCAGTTCAAGCAATAGTTGACAAACAACTTAGCGCCATTTTGCAATGAAGCATTTTTGCTAACGCGATTAGGTGCTGTGTCCAGCGGAAAGCCACCTTCATTAGCATTAGCACTAACACCAAAGCCTAGGGCGGCAACCAAAACAGTTGCTTGGCAGACGCCCATCAAAGTTTGCAGAATTCGTTTCATACTAGTTCCTAATTTCTCTGGTGTCTGAATTAATGGGACTTAAAAGTAACGCGCGTTGGAACTGGCTTGAAAGTACCAAGCTTGCTCCAGAACGGCATTGCCAAGAAGAAGCCCAGATAATAAATAGTGCAAATCTGAGAAATCTTTTCAAACACTGGTGATGGCGGCTGAATGCCCAAGTAACCCAAAATCACAAAGCTCACGACAAACACGCCATAAATATATTTATGAAACTGTGGACGATAGCGAATAGATTTCACTGGTGAACGATCCAACCAAGGCAAGAAGAACATGATCACAACAGAACCGCCCATGATCACAACACCCCAGAACTTCGCATCAAATGCATAGAAGCCAGCAGCCAAAACAACAGCGATAGCGGCACATACGCCTTTGATCTTGATGTCTTTTGTGCTCTTAGCAAACATACCCAAAATCACTGCCAAGAAAATCCACAATGGCAACAAGAAGTTTGAAGTCGTTGCACGCAACATTGAGTAGAAAGGCGTGAAATACCAAACTGGTGCAATGTGCGCTGGAGTCACAAACGGATTAGCGGGAATAAAGTTATTTGCCTCGAGGAAGTAACCACCCATCTCCGGAGCAAAAAACACAATGCCAGCAAACACAATCAAGAAACCACCCAAGTACATGACGTCATGCACTGAGTAAAAAGGGTGAAATGGTATGCCATCAACTGGGTGGCCGTTTGCATCCAAGTTTTCTTTGATTTCAACGCCATCAGGGTTGTTGGAGCCCACTTCATGTAAAGCCAAAATGTGGGCAGCTACTAAACCAACCAATACCAATGGAATTGCAATCACATGGAATGCAAAGAAACGATTGAGGGTTGCATCACCCACAACATAGTCACCACGCAACCACAAAGATAGATCTGGGCCAATGAACGGAATTGCAGAGAACAAGTTCACAATCACTTGAGCGCCCCAATAGGACATTTGACCCCATGGGAGCAAGTAGCCGAAGAAGGCTTCACCCATCAAGCACAAGAAAATTGCGCAACCAAAAATCCAAATCAACTCGCGTGGCTTGCGATATGAACCGTAGATCAAGCCACGGAACATGTGCATATAAACCACCACAAAGAACATGGAAGCGCCAGTGGAATGCATATAGCGAATTACCCAACCCCAAGGCACTTCACGCATGATGTACTCAACGGACTCAAAAGCCTTTGCAGCATCAGGCTTGTAGTTCATCGTCAAGAAAATACCGGTAAAGATCTGATTGACCAACACAACGATAGCTAATGCACCAAAAATGTAGAAGAAATTCAGATTTTTTGGAGCGTAGTACTCGCTCATATGACGCTTAAATGCTTCTGTTACAGGTAGACGTGAGTCAACCCAAGCCATTAGCTTTTGAGCTGAGGAAGCGTCTGCTGGGACTTGTTTTTCTTGAAATGCCATTTATCTCTCCTTAGGCCTTCTTATCATCGCCAACCAGAATCTTGGTATCGCTCAAATACATATGTGGCGGTACTTCAAGGTTGTCTGGGGCTGGTTTGTTCTTAAATACGCGGCCTGCCATATCGAATGTAGAGCCGTGGCATGGGCATAAAAAGCCGCCTGGCCAGGTATTTGGCAAGGAAGGCTGAGCACCGGATTCAAACTTAGGTGTAGGAGAGCAACCTAAATGGGTGCAAATACCCACTACAACCAAGTATTCAGGCTTAATTGAACGCCATTGGTTTTGGGCATAAGGAGGGGTAAATTGGGCCGGATCCCTTAAAGAATCAGGGTCTGCAAGTTCCGAGTCAATCTTGGATAACTCTGCAACCTGCTCAGGAGTGCGACGCACCACCCAAACTGGCTTACCGCGCCACTCAACCATGCGCATCTCATCTGGCTGCATACCAGTAATATCGATCTCGACAGCAGCTCCAGCGGCCTTAGCACGCTCAGAAGGCTCAAAACTATCAACAAAAGGGTAAAGGGCTGCGGCTGCACCAACGCCGCCAACCGCTGAAGTAGCGATCAACCAATTGCGGCGATCCTTGTCCATACAGGGCTTGTCACTCATTTACAAAATTCCTCGGAAGAGCATTTATGGGTGGAAATTGCTTAAAGGTAAGATTTTAAAGTAAAAAGTGGGGTATGCAAGTAAGTTATGGGGTTAATCTCAGGTTAATCTCTATCTAAATTAAAAAGGGAGTGTTTATGAGTGTTTTAAAAGAGTTTCGGGACTTTGCCGTTAAGGGAAATGTCATCGATTTAGCGGTTGGTGTGATTATTGGCGGTGCTTTTGGGAAGATCGTGGATTCCCTGGTAAATGACATTGTGATGCCAGTGATTTCAACCCTACTAGGCGGTCATATCGACTTTACAAACCTGTTTATCGTTCTGGGTCATGTACCAGATGGCGTACCTAGAACCTTTGATGCCCTCAAAAAGGCCGGGGTACCAATCTTTGCATACGGTAATTTCATCACCATTTCGATTAATTTCATCCTTTTGGCATTTGTGATCTTCCAAATGATCAAAGTAGTCAACAAGGTTCGAATCATGGATGCTCCCCCAGCACCACCAGCACCTCCAGAACCAGAAGATATTTCCTTACTCAGAGAAATTCGGGATAGCCTGAAAAAATAGCAATAATCTCAAGCTGCCAATCTACTTGCAAAGCCCCAATATCAGACCCGAGCAGGATCTCATTTCAAAATCTGTATACGGGGGTTGGGGTTGTTTCAGCATTACTTTTACCACGGGAATAGCCATCCACTTCAATCAACTCAGAGTTGGCTAGATGGCTTTTTAAGCCAACTGCAAATAGGTTCCGGCAAGAAGACTTCATTAGGGGTTGCACACCATGATGGCATCAACCCAAATACCTCACAAAGCTTAATAAACAAAAAACCCACTGTGTTGCCACAGTGGGTTAATTTAGTACCAAACTAATCTTCTACTAGCTTACGCTAGCATTAAATTAGAAAGTGTGACGTACGCCAGCAGCGTAGTTCATACCAGAAACGCCTGAAACACCAGTAGAACCTGTTGCGCCATTGCTTGACTGGTTGAATGAACCGTATGCTACGTACAAGTTTGTACGCTTGCTCAAGTAGTAGTCTGAACCTAACTGAGTTGTACGGAAGTTAGCATAAGCTGTGCCTGGCTGAGCATAGCTTGACTTACCTAAACCATAAGTTGCGTATACAGAGATAGTTGGTGTAATGAAGCTCTTAGCACCCAACTGATAAGCTGAACGTGAAGTACCGAAGTTGTTATCAGCAGTTGCAAAGGCTTTACGTGTGATGTACTGAGCGTATGTCTTCACGATACCGAAGTCATAAGTTGCAGCAGCATATGTCTGTGAATCACTAGCGTTAACACCAAAGTTACCTGCTGAGCCGTCAGCTGCTTTAGCACCAGTAGTTGTTTGAGCTGCAGTACCGTTTTGTGCTCTGAAAGACTGATAAGCAGCAACAACGTTCAACTTGTTCCAAACGTAGTCAGCATTTACGCCGAATACTGTGTTGTTATTTGCACCAGTAGAAGTAGTACCTGATTGGCTTGAATTAGCTTGTGCATAGAATGCTTGGCCTTGCAAACCAGCGAAACGAACGGACTGAACTTTCAATGCATTTGAAGCGCGTGTTACATAAGCACCGCTAGATGCGTCAAAACTTGTAGGGGAAGATCCAGTGGATGAGTAAGAACCTAAACCAGTGTTGT
Source organism: Polynucleobacter sp. AP-Nino-20-G2 (assembly GCF_018688235.1). NCBI lineage: Bacteria > Pseudomonadati > Pseudomonadota > Betaproteobacteria > Burkholderiales > Burkholderiaceae > Polynucleobacter > Polynucleobacter sp. AP-Nino-20-G2. The sequence continues at coordinate 109,090 of NZ_CP061313.1, read as the reverse complement.
ATGTGCCAGTAGAAGATTGCAAGTTACCCGTGTAAACAGCGTTACCAACTAAGTTGTTCATGCTAGCTGCATCAGTAGTAGCCATTACGTCAAAAACTGGAGTGTACTGAGTACCAATAGTTGCTGAACCCATACCGCTCTTGCTTAAACCAGCAAAAGTTTGACGGTTGAATTGACCAAATGTACCTGTGCCAGTTGTAGCAGCGTTATTGCTACCGCTACCGTTAGGGTTTACTGCTGTTTCAATAGTGAAGATAGCAGCCAAACCACCACCTAAATCTTCAGAACCTTTGAAGCCAATGCGGCTTGTGGATTCAGCAGATTGGCCAAAGCCAGCTGAGCCACCGTTAACTGCTAAACCACCAGTACCGGCACCATTGCTAACGTTTGCTGCGTTAGCTGTTGTAGAAGTACCGTTGTAATGTGAGCCAACAAAACCTACGTCCAAGATACCGTATACGGTTACTGAGGACTGAGCTTGTGCAGCGCCAGCAAATGCTGTCATTGCTGCAACTGCTAATAGTGATTTTTTCATTCTTTAAATCTCCATAAATTGAAAGTAATGCCCAAATAAAACTGGGACCAATGAATTTTGCTTCTTTTGCCCCACTAGACTGGGGGTAAGGGTATTTAGGAGCTCTTTTTGCTTGTCAAAAGGTAGTTTTTTGGCTTTCTTTGTTGTATCACGGCAACAAGAGCATCCTTTTCGGGTGTTTTGGGGCCTCAGATGGCAAAATTGTCATATGGCAAGCCGCGAATTCTTAAAAATCCTCCAATCAGCCCGCCTTGGTGATGTTTCTGCGCAACAAAATTTAGCTTCAGCCTATCTTACCGGGGCCTTTAAAACCCCCATACAGCCAGCCAACGCATTGATTTGGCTTGAGAAATCGTACTTTTCCATTAAAAATCAAGTACTTGAGGATTCAAGCTCAAGTGATGATGAAATCCCTGCTTTGCTCTTATGCTCACCTCAAATTCTGGGGGTACTTGAGCAGATTTCAGCGGTTCCTTTGGCTGCAACCTTTAACTCGCCCGCATTTCCCTTTGGGTGGAAATCATTTTGGGGCTTGGCAAAAGCAAATATTTCCGCAAGTTACGCAGCGCAATGGCAACTCGGAGAGTTGCTGCTAGATCCCGATAAAAAGGATTTGCAGACTGAACTTGCTCATTGGCTTTTGAAACACGAAGGCGGCACTGATTTTTTATCCCTTCAAAAAACAGCTAAAGAATTTCTATTGACATTAGCTGAGGCCGAAACACCATTTACGAATTCCGCTAAAGAGCTTCTCATTCAGCTTCAGCCAAAAGATGAAACGCTCTCGTCGCTTTGGAACACTTGGCTTAATGATCACAACGAAGACGCATTGATTCGAGCAGCTGAGCTGGGACTCACCATCGCTAAACTCACACTGGGTTTGCGACTTGCTCAATTTGATAGAGTCACAAGTCAATCCATTAAATCCAATGCCTCATTAAAAAAAGCCGCTTACTGGTTAGAGCTCGCTGCTAAAGATGGTGATCGTGATGCCTGGTTTGCACTTGGGGAGATTTATCGTCGCCCGCAATTCTCAGGCTACAACGCAACCGAGAGTGACCGCTGCTTTGATAGGGCCGCTGACCTTGGTCATGCGCAGGCGCAACTTCGTAAAGGAGCGAACCTCTGGCGTAAGCGCGAAAAGATTGAAGAGAAGGTGCGCGGACTTCAAGCCTCCTACTGGGTATGGCAAGCTCACCAACAAGGAGTGCCAGAAGCCAAGGAGTTGCTGGGGAAAATTCTAGAGAGTATTGATGATCCCAAGAAGAACGATTGGCATGAGTTAGCCACTTATGCTGAAAAGGCTTTAGATCATCATGCCGAATACAAACTCGATGCCGAATGGATCTTGCTTTGTCACAGAATCATCATTGCCAATCAGTTTAATTTGAGCAAAGCCGAACTATTACTTTGTGAGGTTGGCCAACTTCAACATGAACATTGTGTTGTGGTGGATATTCGTTGGGAGTTGCCAAAAATTCTGCCAAGACTGATTCAGATTGACACTATTCAGCAACGTCGCTCCTTACTAGCGGCTGGTAAAGCATTTGCTGGAGCGGATTTAGATCAGGAAGGCAATTTGCGCCAAAGGCGCTATCGCTTTGATCGAGTGACTACTTGGTTGCAGAATACCTTTTCAAAGCAGGGCTTAACTACGGAAGCTAATTAAGCAATACTTAATTAGTATTTGCGGCGCCCGTCTCATCCTCAGATGAAGGCTTTGGCACGTAGAAGCGCGCCACCAATAAGCCGAGCTCATAAAGCAAACTCATTGGCACCGCTAGAAGCAACTGAGACAAGACATCAGGCGGCGTAACGATTGCTGAAATCACAAACGCGCCAACAATCACATAAGGACGGATCTCTCTCAGCTTAGCCAATGGCACCATACCCATACGAACTAGGACCACCACAACAACTGGCACCTCAAAGGTGATGCCAAACGCCAAGAAGGTGGTCATGGCAAAGCTCAGATAATTATCAATGTCCGTAGACATCTCCGCACCAAGCGGCGCGTTATAACTCGCCATGAATTTAAATACCGTTGGAAATACCAAGAAATACGCAAAAGCCATGCCGAAAATAAAGAGGCTGTAGCTACTTACGACCAAAGGCAAAATGAGCTTGCGTTCATGTTGATACAAACCAGGGGCAATAAAGGCCCACAGCTGGTACATCACCACTGGCAAAGCAATTAAGAAGGCAACCAACATCGTTACCTTCATTGGCACAAAGAAAGATCCCGTGACATCGGTCACAATCATTTTTCCGCCAGCAGGCAATGCCTCTAACAAAGGTTGCGCGAAGTAATGAAAAATATCGGGCGCCCAGTAGACTAGGCCGACGAACACCACAATAATAGCCAGCGCGGATTTAACAATGCGATCACGCAATTCAAACAGATGGGATAGGAAAGATTCCTGTAGGCCTGAATCTTCTGTTGAATTATTTTGCGTCATTGAAATAGTTTTTACTGTTTTTACTTATTGGCGCTGTGATGGAAACGCTTCATTCGGGCGGCACCGGATTGCACGCGCGTACGAATACCGGCAGAACGCTTGAACCAAACTGGTCTTGCCGCACGTCTTACGCCCCAGCTCTTTCGACCCTGACGCACAGACTTGCGAAGCACTTCTTTTTCATCAAGCGGCGCTCTGGTGAAATTATTTTCAAAGATATCGGCTTGATCACTCAGATTTGCGCTGGCCTCTTGAACGGTTGACTGAATACTGCTTTCAACCTCCTTTAAAACCGAGGCACTCTCTTCGCGCAGCTTCTTAAACTCTTCTACTTCCATCTGACGGCTCACTTCAGATTTCACATCAGCCATGTAGCGCTGTGCACGCCCAAATAAATTACCCGCCATGCGAGCAACTTTTGGCAAACGTTCTGGCCCAACTACCACCAAGGCAACTACCGCGATCAGCGCGAGCTTTGATACGCCAAGATCAATCATTTAGAAATGATGTGTAGTAGTTGCGTAATGTGGACAATTACTTGTTAACGTCTTTGGCCTGCACATCCACAGTTTTATCCGCAGGTGCTGTAGCGCTCTGAATTTGTTCCCTGGCTTTGTCTTGTGGCTCTTCAGATGCTTTCATGCCATCTTTAAAGCCTTTCACTGCGCCGCCTAAGTCTTGGCCGATATTGCGTAATTTTTTGGTACCAAATACCAACATCACGATCACCAATACGATCAACCAATGCCAAATGCTAAATGAACCCATCTTTAATCTCCTTGGACTATTTTTTCCAGGGGCGTGGACCGCCCATCACATGTAGATGCAAGTGATAGACCTCTTGTCCACCATCTGCACCATTGTTCACTACTAATCTAAAGCCACCATCTTTTCCAGGACGACAACCCTGTTCTTTTGCAAGACGTGGCGCCAATTCCATCATTCTACCTAGCAATGGCGCATCCATCGCCTCCGCAGACTCAAGCATGTCGATATGTTTCTTAGGAATAATCAAAAAATGGATCGGCGCTGCTGGGTTAATGTCTTTAAATGCATAGATTTCCTCATCCTCGTAAACCTTTTGGGATGGGATCGCCCCTTGAGAAATCTTACAAAACAAGCAATTTGGATCGTGGCTCACGCTTTGGCCTCTACTAATGGATAGATTTATCTGTATTTACTCTTTACCAGCAGCTTTTCTAGCCGCCTTCTCTTCTATTCCAGAAGTACCAAGACGGCGAGTTAACTCAGCAAGAACATCCTCTGGGCGCAATCCAAACTGAGAAAGCGCAATCATGCAGTGAAACCAGAGATCAGCCATTTCACCAACTAGGAGTTTTTGCTGCTCGGGCGCTAAATTGGCATTTCGTGCATCTTTGGCCGCCATGACCGCCTCAGTGGCCTCTTCACCAATCTTTTTCAAGATCCCATCATCGCCCTTAGAAAAGAGCAAAGCGGTGTAGGAAGTCTTTGGATCCGCTTGGCCAGCCTTGAAGGCATCACGTCGCCGATCGACCACATCAGCCAAATGGGCTAATGCGGAATCTAAATTTGCAGGGGTTTGCGCTGAACTAGTCATAGAGCGATTTTATGTCTTTTATCGATCCAAGATCGTCTCTTTACTTCTTTGACTTGGATTCATCAATCCAGCTATTGCTAGCCGAATCCCATCCCAAGAAGAAACAGCTGTGCTCGCCAGTATGACAAGCAATCCCATCTTTTTGCTCCACCAAAAGCAAAATCGTATCGCCATCGCAGTCTAGGCGAATTTCTTTTACTTTTTGAGTATGACCCGATTCCTCGCCCTTGTGCCACAGCTTTTGTCTTGAGCGGGTCCAATACACGGCCTCGCCTAAACGCAGGGTTGCTAATAACGCGTCCCGATTCATCCAAGCCATCATCAAAACATCTTTGCTACCTAGCTCCTGGGCAATCACCGGAACCAAGCCCTGTTCATTCCAGGTAACAGCGTCTAGCCATGGGCCAGCCTCTAAAGAGGGGATAGGAGTGAAGGTGCTCATTAATTTTTCTCTGTACTTATGTATGTCGCACCTTAGATGCGAACAGGGATGCCCTGGCTAGCCATATATTCTTTTGCCTGGCCAACGGTGTATTCACCATAATGAAAAATGCTAGCAGCTAGCACGGCATCAGCATGGCCTTTAGTAATACCGTCCACCAAGTGCTGTAAATTACCCACGCCACCAGAAGCAATGACTGGCACACTCACAGCATCACTTACAGCAGCAGTTAACTCAAGATCAAAACCATCTTTACTGCCATCCCGGTTCATGCTCGTCAGAAGGATTTCTCCAGCGCCACGCTGAGCAACTTCAGATGCCCATGCCACTACATCCATACCAGTCGCCGTTCTGCCGCCATGGGTAAAGACCTCCCAATTACCTGCCTCAGTTTTTTTAGCGTCAATTGCCACAACAATACATTGGGAGCCGTAATAAGCAGCCGCATCAGAAACTAAATCAGGGTTGGCTACTGCAGATGAATTCATGCTCACCTTGTCTGCGCCCGCATTTAATAAACGGCGCACATCTGCAACAGCACGCACGCCACCGCCAACCGTCAGAGGAATAAATACTTGGGAAGCAACATCTTCAATGATGTGCAAAATCAGATCGCGCCCATCAGAGGTAGCGGTGATATCCAAGAAAGTGAGCTCATCTGCACCTTGCGTGTCATAACGCTTCGCAATCTCAACGGGATCGCCAGCATCACGCAAACCAACAAAGTTCACCCCTTTAACAACGCGCCCTGCGGTGACATCAAGACAAGGAATGATTCTCTTGGTTAGCACTGATAATTACTCTAGATAATTTTCTTAGCAAACTTCAGTGTTAACTCATCGGCATATTTTTGCGCCGCGGTTAAATCTAAATCGCCAGCATAAATTGAGCGGCCAGCAATCACGCCCATAATGCCCTCGGCTTCTGCCTCGCATAGCGCTTCGATATCTTGATTGTTTGATAAACCACCGCTAGCAATCACAGGAATACGAATGGCTTGCGCTAATTTAATCGTGGCATCCATATTGACGCCCTTGAGCATGCCATCGCGACCAATGTCGGTGTAGATAATCGCCTCAACACCATAATCTTCAAATTTCTTAGCAAGGTCGATCACTTCGTGGCCAGTAATCTTGCTCCAACCATCTGTCGCCACTTTGCCATCGCGTGCATCTAGACCCACCATGATGTGTCCAGGGAAAGCCGTGCAAGCATCTTGCACAAATCCCGGGCTCTTGACCGCGGCAGTTCCAATAATGACGGTGCTAATACCATCATCCAATAAACGTTCAATGGTTTCTAAATCACGAATACCACCACCGAGCTGCACCGGAATTTCATCGCCGACTGCTTTGAGAATCGATTTAATCGCAGACTCATTCTTCAGCTTGCCTGCAAATGCGCCATTGAGATCGACGAGATGTAAACGGCGCGCGCCTTTGCTGATCCAATGCGTGGCCATCGCGCCCGGGTCCTCAGAAAAAACAGTGGCTTTATCCATGTCACCTTGTTCGAGTCGAACACAGTGGCCATCTTTTAAGTCAATTGCGGGAATGAGCAGCATAGCGGGACGTTAGAAAAGTATTAAGGTTGCCAAGAAACAAAATTTTTGTAGAGCTTTAATCCGTATTCTGCACTTTTTTCTGGATGAAATTGGGTTGCAAAAATATTATCCTTTGCAACAGCAGAAGTAAACCAATCGCCATATTCTGTAGAGCCAGCAATATCTTCTTTACGCGCTGGCACAACATAGTAACTATGAACAAAGTAGAAGCTGGTCATATCGGGAATGCCACTCCAGATTGGGTGCTCACGATCCTGCCGTACTTGATTCCAACCCATATGTGGCACCTTGTAAGCGGAGCCATCTGGTTGTAACTTACCGGCCAACTCAAAACGGCGGACCTCTCCAGGAATTAAACCTAAGCAAGGCGTCCATGCGCTACCCGAACTAGAGCGCACTTCAGCGCTTTGATCAAATAGCATTTGCTCACCTACGCAAACACCTAATAGTGGTTTGTTTTTAGCCGCATCAAGCAAGGCTTCCAGCAAGCCCGACTCTTCTAAATGTTTCATGCAATCAGGCATCGCGCCTTGCCCCGGAAGCACAACTCGCTCCGCGGCAATAATTTCTTCAGGGGTGCGCGCAATCACAACATTGGCGTCTGGCGCCACATGATGAAAGGCCTGATATACGGAACGTAGGTTTCCCATTCCGTAATCTACGATCGCAATTGTTTGCGCCAACTGTTGACCTATGCTCTGTAGTGTTCTTTGGCAGTCTTCTATCTTCTATTTAGCACTAGAAGCGTTTTAGATCAGAGACTGCCCTTAGTAGAAGGAACGACACCGGAAGCGCGTGGGTCGAGCTCTAAAGCCATGCGTAATGCACGACCAAAGGCCTTAAACACGGTTTCAATCTGGTGGTGGGCATTAATGCCGCATAAATTGTCGATGTGTAAAGTCACTCCGGCGTGATTCACAAAGCCGCGGAAGAATTCAATACTGAGATCCACATCAAAATCACCTACTCGCGCACGGGTAAATGGAACATTGAATTCCAAACCAGGGCGACCTGAAAAATCGATCACTACGCGAGATAAAGTTTCATCCAAAGGGACATAAGAGTGGCCATAACGGGTAATACCCGCTTTATCGCCCACCGCCTTAGCGAATGCTTGACCCAAAGTGATGCCTACATCCTCCACTGTGTGGTGATCATCAATATGGGTATCGCCTTTGGCGACTACTTTAAGGTCGATCATGCCGTGACGGGCAATCTGATCGAGCATATGATCTAAAAACGGAACGCCAGAGGCCAGCTCAGCTTTTCCAGTGCCATCTAAATTGATAGCAATTTGAATTTTGGTTTCCGAAGTATTTCGGGTAACGTCGGCTTGCCGCATGCTTCAGTGCGCCGCGAGGCGAAGTGTTGATTGAAGCCTCATAATATCATTCCTAGTGCAGATATAAATGCCGAGTTTGCTTCATTGTATTTATTGTATTTTTTGCTAATTTTTGACCAGAGTCCCTCATGAGCCGCTTTTGGAGCCCCGTTATTCAGACCCTCACCCCTTATGTTCCAGGGGAACAGCCGCAAATGGAGCGGCTGGTAAAGCTTAATACCAATGAGAGTCCTTATGGACCATCCCCCAAGGCTCTGGCTGCTATTAGCCAGCAAAATAATGAAGATTTAAGGCTTTACCCAGACCCAGAAGGCGCTCTTCTTAAGAAGGCTATTGCTGATTTACACGGATTAGACCCAAAACAGGTATTTCTGGGAAATGGCTCAGACGAGGTCTTGGCGCACGTTTTCTTAGGCCTACTGAAACAAGAGAAGCCTGTCCAATTTCCGGACATTACCTATAGCTTCTATCCAGTCTATTGCAAGTTATTTGGTATCAGTTACGAAGCGATTCCTCTAGGGCCGCAGTTTGAGGTTCAGGTTGGCGACTTCAAAACCCCCAATGGCGGCGTCATTTTCCCGAACCCTAATGCCCCGACTGGAAGAGCCATTCCTCGGACGGACATCGAGGCCCTTCTCCGGAAGAATCAGGATTCCGTAGTGGTGATTGACGAAGCTTATGTGGACTATGGCACTGAATCCTGCATTCCCCTGCTTTGTGGACCAAACTGCCCAGAAAACTTGCTCGTCGTTCATACCCTTTCCAAATCACGCGCCTTAGCTGGCCTACGTGTTGGCTTTGCAGTGGGACACCCTTCACTCATCGAGGGTCTAGAGCGCGTAAAGAATAGCTTTAACTCTTATCCATTGGGTCGCTTAGCTCAGGCTGGTGCGATCGCCGCCATTCAAGATCAGGCACACCTAGAGACTACGACTGCCAAGGTCATTGACACCCGTGAACGCTTGGTGAGTGAATTAGCATCCCTCGGTTTTGAAACGCTGCCCTCTAGCGCAAACTTTATTTTTACGCGCCATCCAAAACATGCTGGTGGGAAGCTATATCAGGCATTACGTGATCGAGGCATTATCGTGCGCCACTTTAAATCGCCACGTATTGAAGAATTTTTGCGGATTACGATTGGCACTGATGAGCAAAGCAATGAATTAGTCGCGGCCCTGAAAGAAATTCTGGCGGGCACTTAAATCCATTGCATTGATGGATTTACCGCTTTGGTTTTTAAACAGGCTACGTATTTATTTCTTCAGGCGCATCTCAGCTGCGCGAGCATGAGCTTGTAATCCCTCGCCATGCGCCAGAGTGCTAGCTACCGCACCCAAAGTCTGAGCGCCTGCCTCGCTTACTTCAATCATGCTAGAACGTTTAATAAAGTCATAAACACCTAGTGGCGAAGAGAAGCGTGCCGTGCGAGCAGTTGGTAAAACGTGGTTTGGTCCTGCGCAGTAATCACCCAAAGATTCACTGGTGAAGTTGCCCATGAAGATAGCGCCAGCGTGACGAATCGATTCTGCCCACTTACGCGCATCCTTTGCGCAAATCTCTAAATGCTCTGCGGCAATAGCATTCGCAATCTCACATGCTTCAGCCATATCCTTTACTTGGATCAGCAAGGCACGATTAGTCAGCGATGCTTCAATGACTTTCTTCCGAGGCATCTCAGGCAATAAACGATTAATGCTTGCTTGTACCTGCTCAATAAATTGCGTATCGGGACACAGCAAGATAGACTGCGCCAACTCATCATGCTCAGCCTGAGAAAACAAATCCATCGCAATCCAATCAGGATTGCTTGAACCGTCGCATAACACCAGGATTTCTGATGGGCCAGCGATCATGTCAATGCCCACAATACCAAATACTCTGCGCTTCGCGGCAGCGACATAGGCATTACCAGGGCCAACAATTTTATCGACCGGCGGAATCGTTTTCGTTCCATACGCTAGAGCACCTACCGCCTGTGCCCCACCGATCGTAAAGACACGGTCAACACCCGCCAACCAAGCCGCAGCCAATACCAATGGGTTACGCGCCCCATCTGGAGTTGGCACCACCATGATGACCTCTGGTACGCCAGCAACCTTTGCTGGAATCGCATTCATCAGAACAGAGGATGGGTAAGCAGCTTTGCCGCCAGGAACATAAATTCCTACGCGATCCAATGCAGTCACCTTTTGACCTAAGCGCGTGCCATCTACCTCTTCATATTCCCAGGAATGGCAGCCCGCCTCAATCTTTTGCTTCTCGTGATACGCACGCACACGCTGCGCAGCGATATCGAGAGCATTTTTTTGTTCGGCCGATAAACCTTCATAGGCCTTTTTTAATTCTTCGCGAGAAATTTCTAGCTCGGCAATAGTAGAAACATTTAAGCGATCAAATTGTTTTGTGAAATCAAGAACTGCAGCATCGCCATCTTCTTTCACTCGGGCCAAAATTTTCACTACGGCAGCATCAATCGCCTCATCATCAGCCATCGGCAAAGAAAGGCTAGAGAGCAGAGTTTCTTTAAACCCTGCATCCTGGCTATGAAGACGTTTGACTTGTGCGGTAGACATGTAAGTTTTCTTTATTACTTCAGCAATTCAAAGAATGGTTGTAACTGCGTACGTTTGCGCTTGTAAGAAGCTTGGTTCACAACCAAGCGTGCGCTGATATCAGCAATAGGCTCAACCTCAACCAAGCCATTTGCACGCAATGTATTTCCCGTGGAAACTAAATCCACAATCGCATCAGCCAAGCCGACTAATGGGGCTAACTCCATAGAGCCATACAAATGAATCGTATCGATGTGTACACCTTTATTGGCAAAGTGTTCACGTGCGCAATTCACGTATTTGGTTGCAACCTTAAGACGGGAACCTTGTTTAACTGCGGCAGCGTAATCAAAACCTTCTTTTACAGCTACCGACATGCGGCATTTAGCGATATCTAAATCAAATGGAACATACAAGCCATCTGTACCGTTTTCCATCAAGACATCTAAACCCGCCACACCAAAATCTGCGCCACCAAATTGAACATAGGTTGGCACATCAGAGGCGCGCACAATAATTAAGCGCACATCAGGGTTGGATGTCTCAATAATGAGTTTGCGAGACTTTTCAGGGTCTTCAAGCGGACGAATACCGATCTTGGACAAGATCTCAGCGGTTTCTTCGAAGATGCGCCCCTTCGAGAGGGCTAAAGTTAACTTCATGGACTAATTATCTATCAGGCTCACTTGACTCGCTGAATGTTGGCCCCTAGAAGGGTCAACTTTTGCTCCATACGGTCGTATCCACGATCCAAGTGATAAATTCGGTCGACCTGAGTTTCGCCCTGTGCCGCCAAACCCGCGATTACCAAACTGGCAGATGCCCGTAAATCCGTCGCCATTACCACTGCCCCGGATAACTTTTCTACGCCTTGGGCAATAGCGGTATTTCCCTCGATCGCGATATCCGCGCCCAGGCGATTCATCTCCTGAACGTGCATAAAGCGGTTTTCAAAGATAGTTTCAGTAATGGTGGCATTTCCCTCGGCTATGGCATTCACAGCCATGAGTTGCGCCTGCATGTCTGTTGGAAAGGCTGGGTACTCTGAAGTACGAAAACTCACCGCCTTCGGGCGACCCTTCATCGAGGCCTTAATCCAATCTGGACCCACCTCCATCTGCAAGCCAGCCTCTTTCAATTTCACAATGACCGCATCCAAAGTGTCTGGTCGGCAATGCTTCACTAATACCTCGCCACCAGCGGCAGCTACCGCGCATAAGAAAGTGCCCGCCTCAATACGATCGGCGATCACAGAGTGTTCAGCGCTATGAAGCTTCTCAACACCCTCAATCACCAAGCGATCGCTGCCAATACCGGTAATTTTGGCGCCCATTTTGACAAGCAGCTCTGCCAAGTCACCAACTTCCGGCTCTCTTGCGGCATTTTCCAAAATGGTGGTGCCTGAAGCTAAAGTAGCCGCCATGAGCAAATTCTCAGTACCAGTCACTGTAATCATGTCGGTCAAAATAGAGGCGCCCTGCAAACGACCCGAGGGTGACTTAGTTTCTGCCTGGATATAGCCACTCTTAATTTTGATGGTGGCACCCATCGCCTTGAGACCCTTAATGTGCTGATCCACTGGACGCGCACCGATTGCGCAGCCACCTGGGAGAGATACTTTCGCACTATGCATTCTGGCCAACAAAGGCCCAAGAACCAAAATCGAGGCGCGCATAGTCTTCACCATTTCATAGGTGGCCTCTGAGCTCTTAATGTTGCCCGCATTCAATACAACATGATTGCGATTATTGGCATCCGGGAAAGTCACCGTCACACCAATTTCTTGTAATAACTTCAACATGGTTCGCACATCTTGCAAATCTGGCACGTTATGCAAAGTAATGGCTTGATCTGTTAATAGACAGGCACAAAGAATTGGTAGGGCCGCGTTTTTAGCTCCGGCGATTGCGACTTCTCCATTCAGCGGAGTGCCGCCAACCATTCGTAATTTATCCATGAATCTATTCCAGTAAAAATCTCGTTCAGTATTTTATGTTGCAGAGTTCTGCGCAAATTCTTCAGGAGTAAATGCTTTGATAGACAAAGCATGCACTTCAGCCTTCATGCGGTCACCCATTGCGCCATACACCAACTGATGACGCTGAATCAAACGCTTACCCTCAAATTCAGGACTCACAATGGTGGCAAAAAAATGCTGGCCATCGCCTTCAACCTTAATATGGGTGCAAGCAATTCCTTGTTTGATATAGCCCTCAATTTGTTCTGGGGTTGGCAACATCACAATCTCCTAATTCCTAATATTCACTTACTAAATCATTTTGATTAAGGCGCTTACCTCAATCGCTAGTGCCTTAACTTATAGCCCTTTTGCAATAGACGCAAAGCGACAGCTGAAACCACTAGGAAGAAGCACACCACAATGGCCAAACTATTCCAGGGAGAGATGTCAGACACACCAAAGAAGCCATAACGAAATCCATCAATCATGTAGAAAAATGGATTGAAATGAGAAACCGCTTGCCAAGCCACTGGCAAAGAATGAATGGAATAAAACACTCCCGATAGCATGGTTGCCGGCATGATGATGAAGTTCTGAAAAGCAGCCAACTGATCGTATTTATCTGCCCAAATACCCGCAATCAAACCCAGGCTTCCTAAAATTGCTGCGCCCAGAAAGGCGAATGCCAGAATCCAAAGCGGATACTCAAATGATGGCAACGCATACCATGCGGTAATAGCCAATACACCTAGACCCACCACCACCCCACGGAATACCGCAGCCAAGACATAGGCGGCATAAAACTCTAAATGGCTAAATGGCGCCAGCAACACAAATACTAAGTTGCCAGTAATTTTTGACTGAATCAATGATGAGGATGTGTTGGCAAAGGCATTTTGCAAAACACTCATCATCACCAAGCCAGGGATCAAGAAGGCTGTGTAGTTCAAACGACCATACACTTCCTTGCCTTCCAACACATGGCCAAAGATCATTAAATACAAAATAGCCGTCAATACTGGTGCCGCTACCGTTTGAAACGCCACCTTATAAAAGCGCTTAACCTCTTTACGGAGCAAGGTTGGAAAACCACTTCCATAGGAAATTGCGGGTTTATTCAACATCGGCTTCATCGTGCATTTCCCGACATGATGTTCACAAAAACATCCTCAAGATCGGTCTTACCCTCACCGTCTTTCTTTACCGAGCCATACTGGCTCAACAAATTCGCTGTAGTGTCGAGCGCGACAATGTTTCCCTGCTTGAGCATCGCAATACGCTGGCAAAGCGCTTCGGCCTCTTCTAAATAATGTGTTGTGAGAACAATGGTGTGCCCATCCTGATTGAGGCGACTAATGAATTGCCAAAGGGATTGACGCAATTCAACATCCACACCAGCCGTAGGCTCGTCCAGAATAATGACGGGAGGCCTATGAACCAATGCTTGCGCAACCAACACTCGGCGTTTCATGCCGCCTGATAAGGAGCGCATATTGCTGTCCGCTTTACCAGTGAGATCCAGGTTAGCCATAATCTCATCAATCCAAGCATCGTTATTACGAATGCCAAAGTAACCAGACTGAAATTGCAATGTCTCCCTGACAGTAAAGAAGGGATCAAATACCAACTCTTGTGGCACCACGCCTAACATTCGGCGCGCCTCACGAAACTGGCTCTGCACATCAGCACCCATAATGGCGGCATGCCCTTGGTCGGCTGTGACCAAGCCCGCTAAGATCGAAATGAGAGTCGTTTTTCCGGCGCCATTTGGACCCAGCAAACCAAAGAACTCGCCCTGCTCAATTGACAGAGAGACGTTGTCTAGAGCTTGCAAGGCTCCATAATTTTTTGAGATATTTTTAATCGAGATGGCAGCGTGCATGCTATGACAAACCTAGCAACGCGGCAACGCCATAGACACCAGCCAAAACCTTTAATTTTTCTGGCGCATTCAGAAGAGTCAACTGCTGACCATCGATCTGCAGCTTTTTTTGCCAAGCCAACAATACCGTCAACACCGTCGAATCAAAGTCTTTCAAACGAGCGCAATCAACACTTCTTAATGCCGCTAAATTCAATAGCCCATCCTTCTCTAATTGCAAGACATTGTCTTGCGTAACGGAGATAGGCAATGAAAATGGCATCTTCTTTTGAACTTTAGTTTGTTGGCTTAGCAGCGGCAAGTTGTTTATTGCGATCTTGCAAAAACTTCACGAGACCTTCCACACCATTTTGACTAATTTGATTAGCAAACTGATTCCGATAGGCTTCTACGAGCCATACGCCCATGATGTTCATGTCATAGACTCTCCAACCATTGGCTGTTTTTTCTAGACGATAGTCCAGGGGTACTGGGTCGCCACGACCAAGAACGACGGTTTTCACAACCACTTCTTTGTCATCGGGTGCTGCGCGTAAAGGCTTAAATTGAATAGTTTGATCGCGCAGCTGACTCAATGCGCCAGAGTATGTACGTATCAGTAGATTTTTAAATTCGCCCACCAATTGAGCTTGCTGCTCCGGCGTGGCTTTTTTCCAGTTTGGCCCCATCGCCATCTCTGTAGTACGGCGCATGTCTGTATAGGGAACAATCTTCTTCTCAACCAAATCCACAATACGCGGAATATTGCCCTTCTGAATCTCGGGATCAGACTTCACCGATGCCATCACATCAGAAACAACCGTCTTAATCAGCCCATCTGGAGTAGATTGATCGACAGCTTGAGCGTTGACGATGCCAGCGACTAAAAAGAGGCTTGATAGCAATACAGCGAAATATCTTTGTATGGTGGTTTTGCTTTTCATGTTTCCTCGATTAATGCTGATCATTGAGGCTCATTTTAGCCCTTTACCAAAATCTAGCAGAGCTCTAGCTTACTTATTCGTAGGGATTTTCGTAAACGGGCATCAGAGGCTCCTCATCATCGCGCCCCTCATTGATCTGATATACGCGCCTTTGAATATAGGCGTCCCGCATAAAGCTATATTTATCGATAGCTGCGCCATCCAATAAATCGCCGGCTTCGTAATAGGTATTACGAGCATTCACCACGCGTAGGCCGGTAATGCTATTGCGGAAGCCAATATCTTTTATATAGCTAAACAGGTAATCCGACTCCAAATCGGCCACGGTGCCAAAGGTATCTCGTACATTGCTTGGGCCAAAAAATGGCAAAACGACATAAGGGCCAGAAGGAACGCCCCACACGCCGAAAGTTTGACCCCAATCCTCTTTGTGCTTCTCAAGTCCGCCAGGTGTTGCCATATCAATCAAACCGCCTAAACCAAAAGTTGTATTGACCACTACTCGCATCAAATCATTAAAAGCATAGGCCGGCTTGCCCTGCAATAAGTTCTGGAGGGCGGTATAGATATCGTTGTAATTACTAAAAAAGTTATAGATACCGTCCCGCACAAACTCAGGCAAAACAAAACGATAGCCAGCAACTACAGGCTTGAGCAGGTAAGCGTCTAAGCCTTCGTTAAATTCAAAAACAGAGCGGTTAAATGGCTCCCAAGGATCCTGTGGGGAAGGCTCTACCCCAGCAGGAATAGATGCACAGCCCACCATAGTCGTAACTAGACCAAGCAATACCAGCTGTTTGAATCTAGTCAATAAGCGCATTACTTGTCGGCGCCTTTATCTTTACCGCTATCAGCAGCCTTGTTATAAAGGAACTGACTGATAAGATTTTCCAACACTACAGCAGATTGGGTCTGAGTGATCTTATCGCCAGCAGCCAACATATCATCAGATCCACCAGCTTCAAGACCGATATATTGCTCACCCAATAAACCAGATGTCAAAATTTTGGCGGAAGAATCCTTAGGGAATTTATAGCTGTCTTCAATCGTCATGGTGACGGTTGCTTGATAGGTCTTATCGTCAAAAGAAATATTGGCAATGCGACCAACGACAACACCAGCGCTTTTAACAGGCGCACGCGGCTTTAGTCCGCCAATATTGTCAAAGCGAGCTGAAATTTTGTAGGTTGGCGCAAAGGAAACGGCATTCATATTGCCCACTTTCAATGCCAAGAACAAAGCAGCCAGCAAGCCAATAGCTACAAAAATTCCGACCCAAACATCAATTGCACTTTTTCTCATAAGAGTCCCAGTTTATTCTTTCTAATTCGAGAACATCATCGCGGTGAGCAAGAAGTCCAATGCCAAAACCGATAAAGAAGAAATCACCACGGTACGGGTAGTCGCCTGCGATACACCCTCAGGCGTTGGCTTTGCTTCGTAACCCTGATAGAGGGCGATAAACGTTACCGCCACCCCAAATACAAGACTTTTTATCAGGCCATTCCCAATATCAGAGAAGAGATCTACCCCGCCCTGCATTTGCGACCAAAATGCGCCTGAATCAACCCCGATCAAAGGCACGCCAACAAAGTAACCACCCATCACGCCAACCGCAGTAAAGATTGTCGCCAAAATAGGCATGGCAATAATGCCTGCCCATAGGCGTGGCGCAATCACACGGCTCAAAGGATCAACTGCCATCATTTCCATAGCGCTCAATTGCTCGCCAGCCTTCATGAGACCAATCTCGGCAGTCAATGAAGTACCTGCACGACCAGCAAACAATAAAGCAGTGATCACTGGACCTAATTCACGAGTCAATGAGAGTGCCACTAATAAACCTAGTGCTTGCTCTGAGCCATAACGGTTGAGGGTGTAATAACCCTGTAAGCCCAAAACGAAACCAACAAATAAACCAGAAACCGCGATGATCACAAAAGAGTGATTTCCCACAAACAGAATCTGATCAGAAACTAAACGTGGACGTTTTAATAAAAAACCGGAGCGCCAAATCACGGCGATAAACATCCGCGCCGCCAAACCAAGACTGGTTAAATTGCGACGAATAAAAAATCCTAAATCACCTAATAGATCTATGGCTTTATTAAAAATACTCATTTCAAGCTCACCCCAAAATCTTGCTCAAGGCTTTGGCCTGGATAATGGAATGGCACTGGGCCATCTGGTGAGGCATCTAAGAACTGACGCACAAAAGGATCGGTAGAGCGACTTAATTCTTCTGGTGTACCCTCGGCCCCAATGCGGCCATTTGCAATGAAATAAACGTAATCCGCAATTTCAAATGTTTCTTCAACATCATGCGTTACTAGAAGACTTGTTGCACCCAAGGCGTTATTCAAATCTCGAATTAAGCGCGCGGTGATTCCTAAAGAAATGGGGTCGAGACCCGCAAAAGGCTCGTCGTACATGATCAAAGGGGGATCGAGAGCGATGGCTCTAGCTAGTGCAACGCGACGCGCCATGCCACCAGAAATTTGCGCCGGCATTAAATCGCGTGCGCCACGCAAACCAACTGCGTTGAGCTTCATCAAAACCAATGAACGCAATAAGTCTTCACTCAGATCAGTATGCTCACGCAAAGGAAAAGCAACATTTTCAAAAACGCTGAGATCGGTAAAGAGCGCGCCGAACTGAAAGAGCATTCCCATGCGACGACGGGCAACCATCAGTTCAGCTGAGTTCATCTTGCCGATGTCGCGACCCTCAAATAGCACTTGTCCAGACTGTGCTGCGAACTGACCGCCAATAAGACGCAGTATGGTGGTCTTGCCACAACCAGAACCACCCATCACCGCAACTACTTGACCTCGACGGAACTCCATATTGAGCCCCGATAAAATCTGGCGCTCTCCAGGTGCATAAGAAAAGTTGACGTCCCTAATCTCAACGACAACTTCGCCCGGGCTATGACCTTTAGTCTGCTGATTCACTTCCACCGAGTTGGAGTGGCTACTGTTCATATCCTCGATATTATCGCGGCAGAACAGAAGACCCCATTAAATACTCATCTACCGCACGCGCAGCCTGGCGACCTTCACGAATCGCCCAAACTACTAAGGACTGACCACGACGCATATCCCCCGCAGCAAATACCTTAGGAACATTGGTTTGATAGGCGTTTTGACCATCGACAGTCGCTTTTGCATTACCGCGAGCGTCTTTCTCAACACCAAATGCATTGAGCACCTGTTGCGCGGGAGACACGAAGCCCATTGCCAAGAACACCAAGTCTGCCTTAATTTCAAACTCAGAATTTGGCATTTCTGTCATCTTGCCGTCTTTCCACTCGAGACGAACACAGATCAATTTCTCAAGCTTGCCGTCTTTTCCTTCAAAACGCTTAGTTGCAACAGACCAATCACGATCACAACCCTCTTCATGGGATGAAGAAGTGCGCAACTTTGTTGGCCAATATGGCCATACCAAAGGCTTATTCTCAGTCTCTGGTGGCTGTGGCATCAATTCAAATTGGGTAATCTTGCTTGCACCATGGCGATTCGATGTTCCAACGCAATCCGATCCAGTATCACCACCACCAATCACAACAACATTTTTTCCTTTGGCGGAAATTTCATTTTTGAAATCGCCAGCATTCTCTTTGTTCTGAGGAATCAAGAATTCCAATGCAAAGTGAACCCCTTTCAACTCACGGCCTGGAACCGGCAAATCACGAGGTTGCTCAGCGCCACCGGAAATCACAACAGCATCAAAATCCTTCATCAACTGCTCAGGAGAAACTGTTTTGGTTGAGTAGTTTTTCACTTCAGCACCAATCGCTTCTTTTCCAACGAATACGCCGGTTTCAAATTTGACGCCTTCAGCCTGCATTTGCTCGACACGACGATCGATTAACCACTTCTCCATTTTGAAATCAGGAATGCCGTAGCGAAGCAATCCACCAACGCGGTCATTCTTTTCAAAGACAGTCACATCATGGCCTACGCGGGCTAATTGCTGAGCAGTCGCCATACCAGCAGGACCACCGCCAACTACAGCAACTTTCTTACCTGTCTTTGTCTTAGCTGGCTGCGGTTTAACCCAACCACTTTCCCAGCCTTTATCAATAATGGCGTGCTCGATAGACTTAATGCCCACAGCCTCACTATTAATTCCCAATGTGCAAGCAGCCTCACAAGGCGCTGGGCAAATTCGGCCAGTGAACTCAGGGAAGTTGTTGGTCGATTGCAAAACATCCAATGCATTCTTCCAATCATCATGGAACACCAAGTCATTGAAATCAGGAATGATGTTGTTAACAGGGCAACCGTTATTACAAAATGGAATACCGCAGTCCATGCAACGCGCGCCTTGTACCTTAGCCTGATCATCCGTCAATGCAGCGACGAACTCTTTGTAGTGATGGAGGCGTTTAGCCGGAGCTTCGTAGGTTTCATCTACGCGCTCAAACTCCATAAATCCTGTGACCTTACCCATATCGAATCCTTAGTATCTTTTCTTAATATCTATCTGCGTTGATCTAGTAACTTATGCCGCAACAGTTTTGTTTTGGGCTTTTTCCCACAACTCGCCTAAAGCGCGCTTGTATTCAGTTGGGAGCACCTTCACAAAACGACCGCGAGCATTCTCCCAATCGGCTAAGAGTGCTTTCGCACGCTCTGAACCAGTGTGGCGGAAATGACGCTCAATCAAGCTCTTCAGAATTTGCTCATCAGTCATGCGCTCACCACCGTCTTTCACATCAACAGGGGCGTGCCACTGAGACTGAGGCATCTTGGCAATCTGCTCAACAGAAGGCAATACCTTTTCCAAAGTTGCCATGCTGGTATTGCAGCGCTTTTCAAACATGCCATCTTCATCGTAGACATAAGCGATACCACCACTCATACCCGCAGCAAAGTTACGGCCAGTTGCACCCAATACCACTACCGTGCCGCCAGTCATGTATTCACAACCGTGGTCGCCAGTACCCTCAACCACAGTAGTGGCACCTGAGTTACGTACCGCGAAACGCTCACCAGCTACACCATTAAAGAATGCCTCACCGCTAATGGCGCCGTATAGAACAGTGTTGCCCACAATAATGTTCTTGGCTGTATCGCCGCGGAACTCATGTGGCGCACGAACGATCACACGTCCACCTGACAAGCCTTTACCAACGTAGTCATTACCGTCACCCACTAAATCCAGGGTGATGCCGCGCGCCAAGAAAGCAGCGAAACTTTGACCAGCAGTGCCATTCAATTGAATATGAATGGTGTCATCAGGTAAACCAGCATGGCCATAACGCTGAGCCACTTCGCCAGAAAGCATTGCACCGACCGTACGGTTCACGTTCTTCACCGGAACAATGAATGACACTTTTTCGCCGCGCTCTAATGCAGGCTCGCTCTTCTCAATCAAGATATTGTCGAGTGCACTACCCAGACCATGCTCTTGAGTCAAGATTTGGTAACGAGGAACGTCTTTCGCTACAGCTGGTTCAGCAAAAATCTTGCTGAAATCCAAACCATGCACTTTCCAGTTCTCAATACCCTTACGAGTATCTAAGAAATCAACGCGGCCAATCAAATCATCAAACTTACGAATACCGAGTTGCGCCATGATTTCACGCACTTCTTCTGCGATAAAGAAGAAGAAATTCACAACATGCTCGGGCTTGCCAGAGAACTTCTTACGTAATTCAGGATCCTGAGTCGCGACACCTACTGGGCAAGTATTTAAATGACACTTACGCATCATGATGCAACCCTCGACCACCAATGGTGCTGTAGCAAAACCGAACTCATCTGCGCCCAACAATGCACCGATCACTACGTCGCGACCAGTCTTCATTTGACCATCAGCCTGAACACGAATACGACTACGTAAACCATTGAGCACTAATGTTTGTTGGGTTTCAGCCAAGCCCAATTCCCATGGGGAGCCGGCATGCTTAATTGAAGACAATGGAGATGCGCCAGTACCGCCATCATGGCCAGCGATCACAACGTGATCTGCTTTGGCTTTTGCAACGCCGGCAGCAATGGTTCCGACACCCACCTCAGATACTAACTTCACTGAAACATCGGCAGCTGGATTCACGTTCTTCAGATCGTGGATTAATTGCGCGATATCTTCAATAGAGTAGATGTCATGATGCGGAGGAGGAGAAATCAAACCAACACCCGGCACAGAGAAACGTAGCTTACCGATGTAGTCTGAAACCTTACCACCTGGCAATTGACCACCTTCACCAGGCTTAGCGCCTTGGGCCATCTTGATCTGGATTTGATCTGCAGAACGCAAGTACTCAGTAGTCACGCCGAAACGTCCTGAAGCTACTTGTTTAATTCTGGAGCGCAATGAGTCGCCATCGAGCAATGGAATATTGGCCTCAACAACATCATCACCCAAAATACTGGCCAATGTTTCACCCTTCTTAATGGGGATACCTTTGAGCTCATTCACATAGCGATTTGGATCTTCGCCACCTTCACCAGTATTGGACTTACCGCCAATACGATTCATTGCAATCGCCAAAGTAGCGTGAGCTTCCGTGGAGATTGAACCTAAAGACATCGCACCCGTCGCAAAACGCTTAACGATTTCTTTTGCAGACTCCACTTCATCTAATGGAATGGCTTTTGCTGGATCAATCTTGAACTCAAACAAACCACGTAATGTCATTTGACGCTTGGTCTGATCATTAATGATGTTTGCGTACTCTTTGTAGGTCTGATAACCCTTCTCAATTCCAATACGAGTCGAGTGCTGTAATTTCGCAATCGTGTCTGGTGTCCACATATGGTTTTCACCACGAATACGGAAAGCGTACTCGCCACCTGCTTCGAGCATATCGGTCAAGACCGGGTCATTGCCAAATGCGGACTGATGCATACGCAATGCTTCTTCAGCCACCTCAAATACGCCGATACCGCCGACGTTTGAAGGGGTCCCTTTGAAGTAATGGTCAATCACATCTTTATTCAAACCAATAGCTTCGAAGATTTGTGAACCTGTGTAAGACATGTAAGTGGAGATGCCCATTTTGGACATCACTTTTTGCAAGCCCTTACCAACCGCTTTCACAAAATTCTTCACTGCTTTTTCTGCAGACAAATCACCGGATAAGCCTTTAGCCATTTCAGCCAAAGTTTCCATTGCTAAGTAGGGGTGAACAGCTTCTGCACCATAACCAGCTAAGAGTGCGAAGTGATGGGTCTCACGCGCACTACCTGTTTCAACTACGAGGCCAACGCTAGTACGCAAGCCTTTTTCAACTAAATGCTGATGAATCGCGGAAGTTGCCAACAATGCTGGAATAGCTACGTGGTTTTCGTCAACCTGGCGATCACTCACGATCAAAATGTTGTAACCAGAGCGCACCGCATCTGCAGCTTCAGCACATAAGGAAGCTAAGCGAGCCTCGATTCCTGCTTTACCCCAAGATGCTGGATAGCAAATATCTAATTCATATGAGCGGAACTTGCCGTTGGTGTAATGACCAATATGGCGAATCTTCGTCATGTCGTCAAAATCCAAAATCGGCTGACTGACTTCCAAACGCATTGGAGGATTGATATTGTTGGTATCAAGTAAGTTAGGCTTTGGCCCAATGAAGGACACCAAAGACATCACCATGTTTTCGCGAATGGAGTCAATCGGAGGATTGGTCACCTGCGCAAATAATTGCTTAAAGTAGTTGTAGAGCGGCTTGTTCTTATTAGAGAGAACCGCCAACGGGCTATCGTTACCCATTGATCCGATAGCCTCTTCACCATTCATTGCCATTGGCGCCATGAGGTACTTGATGTCCTCTTGCGTATAACCAAAAGCCTGTTGGCGATCTAATAATTTTGCGGCAGGGCGAATCGTGGTTTTTTCATCGACGATATCGGCTTTGCTGGCATCCACTTCATCGAGTTTGACGCGAACCGCATCAATCCAGCTCTTGTATGGCTTTGCTTTTGAAACGGCATCTTTCAATTCGACGTCGTCAATAATGCGGCCCTGCTCCATGTCAATCATGAACATCTTGCCAGGTTGCAAGCGCCATTTTTGAACAATCTTGTTCTCTGGAATTGGCAACACCCCAGCCTCAGAACCCATAATGACCAAGTCATCATCAGTAACGTAATAACGCGCTGGACGCAAACCGTTACGATCCAAAGTCGCGCCAATTTGACGGCCATCTGTAAATGCCATCGCTGCGGGGCCATCCCATGGTTCCATCATCGCTGCGTGATATTCATAGAATGCGCGGCGATTGTCATCCATCAATGCGTGCTGTTCCCATGCTTCTGGGATCATCATCATCATGGCTTGCGCCAATGGATAACCCGACATCACCAATAGCTCCAAGCAGTTATCAAAACAGGCGGTGTCGGATTGACCTGGATAAATCAATGGCCATAATTTTTTGAGGTCATCACCCAACACTGGAGAGCTGATAGCGCCCTCACGTGCATTTACCCAGTTGACGTTACCTTTAACAGTATTGATCTCACCGTTGTGAGCAATCATGCGATATGGGTGAGCCAATTCCCATGCAGGGAATGTATTTGTCGAGAAGCGTTGGTGCACTAATGCCAATGCGGAAACTGTGCGAGGATCTTGCAAGTCTTTGTAATAAGCGCCAACTTGATTCGCTAACAGCAAACCCTTATAAACAATGGTGCGCGCGGACATTGACGCTACGAAATATTCTTTGCCATGCTTTAAGTGCAAATCTTGAATCGCATGACTGGCTGTTTTACGAATCACGTATAACTTACGCTCAAGTGCATCCGTTGTCATGATGTCGCGACCACGACCAATAAAGATTTGGCGAATAAACGGCTCAGTCATTTGGACTGTTGGAGACATTGGTAATTTCACATCGATTGGAACATCTCTCCAACCTAAAACCACCTGACCTTCGAGGCGCACAGTACGCTCTAACTCTTGCTCACATGCCAAGCGTGAAGCGTGCTCTTTTGGTAAAAAGATCATGCCAACGCCGTACTCACCAAGCGGCGGTAATTCAACGCCCTGCTTGGCCATTTCTTCGCGGTACAAAGTATCTGGAATCTGAATCAAGATACCGGCGCCATCGCCCATTAAAGGATCGGCACCAACAGCACCCCGGTGATCCAAGTTCTCAAGGATCTTCAATCCCTGAGACACGATCTCATGAGATTTTTTTCCTTTGATGTGCGCAACGAATCCTACGCCGCAAGCATCATGCTCGTTTTGTGGGTCATAAAGACCTTGAGCGATTGGACGAAGATCTGTATTCATTTGTGTAGTCATGGTATTTCCGTGTGCCATCGATGGGCTGATTACTTTTGGAGGATCAAATATAGGTGAATACCCATACTGATGCAATAGAAATAAAATGACTCTGTCCCATTTAATAATGGGGAGCACCAATATGCATTCTTAAAAAAGGGACAGAGTCGCTGCTTGAAGCCTATTCTGACACTAACCCCAAGCCCTTTATAAATTCTAAGTCACTGAATTTAAAGATATTAATTTCTTTGGGCGTCCTCGATGGCGAATCTGCACCTGCGCCGGATTATCTTTAAAGAGCTTTTGGGCATAAATATCACTCACCCAGGGTTTAGAACGCACCAATGCTTCAGTAATTTGCTTGTCCTCCCAATGGGGGGCACCCTCTTTCACAAAGCCAGCCCAACTCATTTGCCTTTCGAAAGGTGTATTACCCAATCGCCAGAAGTGTTGATGGTCAACCAACCAGGATTCGGCATTGCCGCCAATATGAGATGCAAAACTAGTCCAAGTGGAGTCTTGAGGGCTCGATTCGAAACCAGCCCTTACTGGATTTAATTCAATATAGCGCTGACAACGTAAAAAATAATCTGGATCTATGAGTGAAGAACGATAGCGCCCCTCCCAAATCGTTCCCGAGCGATGGTGTCGCTGATTGAAATACTGTGCATATCGGCGACCCAAAGACTGCATGGTTTTAGCAAGTGAGTCTGCATTCTGAGGGGTCATTAATAAATGCACATGATTGGGCATTAATGCGTAGGCGTGTACTGCGCTACCAAACTGCTTAGCTGCTTCACGCAACCAATCTAAATACATGCGGCGATCGAGATCATTGAAAAATAGGGTCTCGCGATTATTCCCCCGCACCATCACATGCATCGCTTGGCCGGGAATGATAGTGCGGGCTTGCCTTGCCATGACTAAAGCGAACTACTGCAGTTCGCGTACGCCACCGTTATTTGAGAACTCTGGAATAAACCAGTCGCCATCGTATTGAGTAACACCAGCTGGAACTTCGCGACCTTGTTGTGGCTCATTTCTCAACGCAGTCTCCATATAAGAAATCCACATTGGCAAAGCTAGACCACCACCAGTCTCACGATCACCCAAGCTGGCAGGCTTATCAAAACCAATCCAAGCAATTGCAACTACTTTTGGGTTGTAGCCAGCAAACCAAGCATCATGCGAATCATTCGTTGTTCCCGTTTTACCCGCAATATCGTTGCGACCTAATTTAGCTCTCGCACTAGCCGCAGTTCCGCTCTTAGTGACTTCTTGCAACATGCTATCCATCACAAATGCGGTGCGCGCATCTAAAACGCGCGTTGCATCTTCACGCGCATGCGTTGGCTTTGCCTCAAACAAAATTGTTCCCTTGGAGTCCACCATCTTATTAATTAAGAAAGGATCGACTCGATAGCCACCGTTAGCAAACACGCTATATGCCGATGCCATTTGCAAAGGAGTAACAGAGCCCGCGCCCAAAGCCATTGTTAAATACGGAGGATGCTTCTCTGCCTCAAAGCCAAAGCGCTGAATATATTCTTGAGCGTAAGAAGGACCAATCGCGCGAATGATGCGCACTGAAACCAAGTTTTTGGATTTAGCCAAAGCAGTACGCAAACGCATCATGCCGTCGTATTTTCCATCGTAGTTCTTAGGCTCCCAAGACTGACTACCAGTCTCCATGCTGCCGATTGATAGTGGCGCATCATTAACGACTGTGCTGGGAGAAAAACCTTTTTCAATTGCTGCGGCATAAATGAAAGGTTTAAATGAAGAGCCTGGCTGACGCTGCGCTTGAGTCACGTGATTAAATTGATTGCGACGGAAATCAAAACCACCCACTAGCGACAAAATCGCACCCGTTTCCGCATTCATAGAAACAAAAGCCGCCTCCACCTGTGGCAATTGCGCTAGCTTCCATACGCCACCATCAGACAGTAGTCTCACGATTGCGCCCGGGCGTAACCGTTTTTTCGGCTGCGCACTATCCGTCAAGGATGCAGCAGCCAACTTCATGCCTTCGCCTTTGAGGGTGATTGTGTCGCCAGTAGAGATCATGACTTGCATCTCTTTAGCCTTAATGTCGAGCACTACGCCTGATTGCAAATCATCTAACTGGGGGTAGGCAAGCAAAGCCTCATCAATTGCACGTTGTCTCTTGACTGTATCTTCCGGTAAATCAATAAAGCCCTCTGGTCCACGATAAGCATGGCGCAAGTCATATTCAAAAATACCGCGGCGGACTGCTTTGTATGCCGCATCCTGATCGGCCTTCAAGATCGTGGTGTAAACATCGATGCCTTGAGAATAGATGGCTTCACCATATTGTGTGAAGAGTAACTGACGCACCATCTCCGCTGGAAAATCTGCACGAGTGCTGAACTCGTTACCAAGGCCACGAATATGCAACTCTTCTGCCATCGCCTTTTGATATTCCTCAGTGGTGATGTAAGAAAGGTCGCGCATTCTCTGCAAGATATATTCTTGGCGAATTTTGGCGCGACGGAAATTAGTGACCGGGTTATAGGCGGAGGGTGCCTTAGGCAAACCAGCCAACATCGCCGACTCAGCAATTGTGATGTCTTTTAACTCCTTGCCAAAATAGATTTGAGCCGCGCTTGAGAAGCCATATGCCCGCTGACCCAAGAAGATCTGATTCATATAGATCTCTAGAATCTTATCTTTGCTTAATTGAGACTCGATTTCCCAAGCAAGAAGTACTTCGTAGATTTTTCGACTAAAGGTCTTCTCATTGCTTAAAAAGAAGTTACGCGCTACCTGCATCGTGATGGTTGAAGCGCCCTGAGACAGATGCCCTCTTAAATTGGTCACTGCAGCCCGCAAGATCCCAACATAATCAACGCCACCGTGAGAGTAAAAGCGATCATCCTCAATGGCTAGAACTGCATTGCGCATACTCTTGGGAATCTCATTCAAAGGAATCACCTTACGGCGCTCTTCGCCAAACTCACCAATCAACACCTTGTCAGCGGTATAGATCCGCAGAGGCGTTTTGGGGTTGTAATCAACTAATGCTGAAATCTTTGGCAAATTGGGTTTTGCTATTAAGAAGGCATATCCCAACAATAAAGTGAGAACCACAGCAAACACCATGCTGATAATCAGCAAGGCCTTTACAAGTGGATTGCTTCCCGATTTATAGGAATGCTCCGCTCTTGGCTGATTTGGACGTCTATCAGGCTGGCGGTTAAACCGACGATTGAGTGGCGGCTTGTCTTTTGGGGGTAGTGCCATATAGCCAAATTATAGGGTGCTTAGCCAATTTGCCCTCAAGCTCCAAAACCCTGATTGAGGAGTTTTGGCCAAGCCTTTTCCTACGCCTATTTCCACCTCTCCCGATCGTTTTTGCTATCCCCAAGGCGAACAATGTGGCATGCCCTCACGCCAAATTTCCTCCCAATCCTTTGATGACATCCTGAGCGATCTTGGGGATGATCCGGCCATTCCAGACCCGCATGGAATTCGTAAATCATCAGCGCCTCCAAGACCTCATACTGAGCCACATAAGCGGGTAGAAATGCAGTCTTTTCCAAGCAAAAATCTCCAGCTTCATGGCCTCAAAATCCTCCCCTTATTCGCTCAAGGTCTTGTCTTTTTACTGATCTCAGTCGCGCTATTTTTCATCCTTGAGTCTCAGAAATCTCAGTTGGATCTAGAGATTTCTGGCCTGCAAATCCAGGTTTCAGATCTCAAAAAGGAAATGGAGTCTAAGCAACTCCAGAATGATTCTGATCGCGAAGAACTATATGATGAAATGGATAAATTAGAAGTAAGTATTCACTCAATTGCATTAAGGCCACCTGCTGCCATACCCCAAAACAAGCCAGCGTCCATTCCACATGAAACTGAACTACGTCGCTGGAGCTATCTGGGGCTAGCTCGTATCAGTGGTATTGAGCACGGATTTTTCAACACCGGCAAAAGAAGGCTCTCGGTCTCAAAAGGAGGTTTGGCGCTGGGGGACTGGCACCTCACCCAAGTCGACAAGGAGGGGGTCATTTTTACCCATTCCAAAGGGAAAACAATTGCTTTGAAATCGACTCATTCAGAATGAAATTCGTGAAAATTTTTCGCCCAATCAGCAGCCTCTTTATGGGGCTATTTATGATCTTTCTGCAGAACGGGGCTCTGGCCAGTAACCCAGAGATGGGCCATGCACCTACCGTCAAAGACAGTCGTATTAGCCTGCAATTTAGCGGCATCGAACTTACTGAACTTTTACAAGTTTTAGCCAAAATGGGCAAAACGAACTTTCTGCTGAGCGAGTCTATCCAGGGAAAGATATCGGTAGATTTAATAGACACCCCCTGGCAAACTGCCCTGCATTCCATACTTGCCAGTAGAGGCTTACGCCTAGTCAGAAATGGTGACATTTACTGGATTGGGCCTCATGCTGAAATCCAAAGCTTCCAGAAATTTCGACGGGAGGATGCAGCCCTTCCCTTTGGTGGCGACCATATCAATAGCCCACGCCAAATCCTGATTGAAGCCCGCATTGTGGAGGCAGACCAGCGTTTTGCCCGTGAACTTGGGGTCAAACTCGGCTATATGGCGAACGGCATTGGCCAGCACTCAGACCAGAAGATCGGAGGGAATATAGATCTAGCGGGAGCAGGCTTGAATGGCTATCATCCCGCCACCTTAGCAGCGACTCTGATTTCCAAGAATGCTGCCAGACTTCTGCAAATAGAGCTTTCAGCCCTTGAATCCGATGGTCAAGGCAAGATTCTGTCTAATCCGCGGATTATGACCGGGGACCAAGTGAAGGCTACCATCGAGCAGGGCACTGAACTTCCTTATCAGGTGAGTTCACAAAGCGGCAGCAAGCTGCAGTTCCGAAAGGCTAATTTACGCTTAGAAGTGCTGCCCAAGATTCATCCCGACGGGAAGATCTCCATGCTGGTCGGCATCAATAAAGACACTATCGGCATGAAAACTGAGCAAGGCTACGCCATAGACACTAAGAACCTCAGTTCTGAGGTAACTGTTGAAAACGGGGGAACGGCCATTATTGGCGGCATCTTTCAAACTACCGAGCGAGAAGACGAAGTGAAGATTCCGCTGCTGGGTGACATCCCCCTCATTGGCCATTTATTTCGCCATAAATCCACTCTGGCTGATAAAACTGAGCTGTTGGTCTTCTTAACCCCCACTGTCCTAGACAAACCCTAATAAAATCGAGAGGTGAACTCTTCATCTAACAATATCTTTCTGATTGGCCTCATGGGCGCCGGAAAGTCGACCGTCGGTAAATTATTGGCGAAGAAGTTAGGCCGTCGTTTTTTAGATGCGGATCACGTCATTGAAGATCGATGTGGCGTCAAAATTCCAGTCATTTTCGAAATGGAAGGTGAAGATGGATTTCGAAAGCGCGAGGCGCAAGCCATTAAAGACATCACCGCAGAACACAACATTATTTTGGCGACCGGTGGCGGTGCAGTATTGCTACCGGAGAATCGGCAGTACCTCCGCGAAAGAGGGACCGTCATCTATCTTCACGCAAACCCAATCGAACTTTGGCATCGCACTAAAGGTGGCGAAGGTAGGCCACTTCTCAGAAATGGGGATGCCAAAAAAATCTTAGAGAATTTATACGCCATTCGCGACCCCCTCTATCGAGAGATCGCAGACCATGTCATTGAAACTGGTAAACCCAGCGTCAATCAATTGGTTAATACTTTAATCATGCAGCTCGAACTTTCCGCTTGAATTTATCCATGAAAACATTAGAAGTTGATCTAGGCAATCGTAGTTATCCCATTCACATTGGCACCGATTTAATCGATCAACCCGAACTGTTTAATGCTTGCGAAAAAGCAACGTCACTCTTTATCGTTACCAATACGACCGTCGCTCCTTTATATGCGCAGCGTCTTACCAAAACCCTAGAAAAATTGGGTAAGCCAGTAAGAACCATCGTCCTACCTGATGGAGAATCGTATAAAGATTGGAAAAATCTTCAGCTCATTTTTGATGATCTCCTAAAGTTTGGCGCAGATCGTCAAACCATGCTGGTAGCGCTCGGTGGCGGAGTGATTGGGGATATGACGGGCTTTGCTGCTGCGAGCTTTATGCGTGGCATTCGCTTTATCCAAGTACCCACAACACTCTTGGCCCAGGTGGACTCTTCTGTTGGCGGCAAAACAGGTATCAATCACCCGCTCGGAAAAAATATGATTGGCGCGTTTCATCAACCAGCCGCAGTCATTGCTGATCTAAACACCCTCAAAACATTGCCTGCCCGTGAACTTTCAGCTGGCCTCGCTGAAGTAGTCAAGCATGGCGCGATAGCGGATGCTGATTTCTTAGACTGGATTGAGGCTAATGCAAAAGTCTTATTGGCATGTGATACCAATGCCATGGCGCATGCCGTACTGCGCTCCTGTGAAATTAAATCCGCCGTTGTTTCTGCCGATGAGCGAGAAGGCGGCATTCGTGCCACCCTCAATTTCGGCCATACCTTTGGTCATGCAATTGAAGCGGGAATGGGTTACGGCGAGTGGCTTCATGGTGAAGCTGTAGGTTGCGGCATGGTGATGGGTGCGGATTTATCTCGTCGCCTCAACTTCATTACGCAATCTGAAGTGAATCGTCTGAGCAACATTATTCGCTCTATGAATTTGCCAACCGAGCCACCGAAGTTTGGAGCGCAACGCTACATGGATTTAATGCAAGTAGACAAAAAGACCGAGGGCGGCACGATTCGTTATGTCATTCTAGAGAAAATTGGTAAGGCCAAAATTCAGAGCGTGCCAGATGTTCAAGTCATTGAGACCTTAACGGCAACTGGCGCAGTCTAGTTTCTGTCGGCTAGCTTTTCAGTAGCTTGATGTTGACGGCCTGACCTGCTTGAGCGCTAGCAAACTCCGATAAATCACTCAATAGTTCACGCCCGGTTTTGGTATCCAACCACAAAGGGGATGCGAGAGTTCCCGCCCAGCGATAGTGATAACCGCCAGATTTAGCAGCCACCCAGATTTCATGTAACGGAGGCTGGGTATTGACCACAATCACGCTGCGATCCCTAAATCGAATGTTGATTACGTTGCCACCTTGACGCTCTACATCCAAATCAAGATCCAAAGCATCATCTGCGGCCTCCAAAGCGACCTCGATCGACTGCAGCAAATGACTACCTAGTTGATGGAATTGCTTGTCATCAATCGTTTCAACGGTCGAATTGTTTGGCTTCATATTGGAGTCCTGCATGCTATATTCAATCATTCGTTTTAGAGACATTCATGATAGCGATTCTTATAAGAACTCTCGGTATTAGCCTTCTAATATCCCTTGTTGGATGTGGGGTTAGAGGTCCGCTATATTTACCAAATGTGCCACCCGCTCCTGTGCCGCCTAGCGAGCCAGAGCCTAAGGGCAAGCTCTATCCACCTCAAAGCCCTACTGCTACTAACCCAACATCGGCCAAGCAATGACAAGCAAAGCAATCCCACTTCCACAATTAGCTGGATTTACAGAACGCAATGGCAGCTGGTATGCCGAAGAAATTCCTTTGGCAGATTTAGCCAAAGAGTTTGGCACCCCCCTATACATTTATAGCAAAAAGGCGTTGACTGATGCTTATCAGGCTTATGACAAGGCCTGCGTCGACACAACTGGAAAAAGACGTGCACGCGTGCATTACGCCATGAAAGCAAATAGCAATCTTGCAGTCATTGATTGTTTTAAAAAATTAGGTGCCGGCTTTGATTTAGTGAGCGGCGGTGAATTAGCTCGTGCGCTAGCGATTGGCGCTGATCCCAAAAGCTTGGTGTTCGCTGGCGTTGGTAAATCTGCGGATGAAATTGCTCAGGCATTAGAAGCGGGTGTGAAGTGCATCAATGTTGAATCGATTGCGGAGCTTCATCAGATCAATCGAGTGGCTGGCAAACTCGATTGTCGCGCCCCGATCTCTTTACGCGTCAACCCCGATGTCGATGCTCAAACCCACCCTTATATCTCTACAGGATTAAAGGGAAATAAATTTGGCATCGCTTATCACGAGGTTCTAAAAACTTATAGAGAAGCTGCCTTACTTTCAAATATCGATGTTGTGGGTATCGATTGCCACATTGGCTCACAAATCACAACTACCGCGCCCTACCTTGATGCGCTCGATAAAGTCCTCGAGCTAGTTGGCCAATTAAAAAAAGAAGGTATTGTGATTCACCATCTCGATTTGGGTGGTGGCCTTGGCATCTCGTATGGCGACGACAATCCACCTGACATTACAGAGTTCACCAATACCTTACTCAATCGAGTTGCGGAACGGGGCTTTGGCCATCTTGATGTGGTCTTGGAGCCAGGCAGATCCTTGGTAGGTAATGCTGGCGTGCTTCTCACGCAGGTGGAATATCTCAAGCCAGGTGCCGAAAAAAACTTTTGCATCGTTGATGCTGCTATGACTGAGCTCATGCGCCCAGCTCTCTACGAGGCATATCACGGCATTGTTCCAGTTCAAACTAAAACGGTTACTCGCTCGACATATGACATCGTTGGCCCTGTCTGCGAATCAGGAGATTGGTTGGGAAGAGATCGTAATCTCGCAGTGGAAGAAGGCGACTTATTGGCAATCTTATCTGCGGGCGCCTATGGCTTTGTCATGGCCTCAAACTACAACACTAGACCAAAGCCTGCTGAAATTATGGTTGATGGTAAGAATGCTTATGTCATTCGCGCTCGTGAAAAAACGCAAGATCTATTTGCAAGCGAAAGCGTCTTGCCAAATTAAATTGAAAATATAGAAATGCGATATTGAGCGATCGTAGGCAATAAAAAACCCCGCTGATGTAGCGGGGTTTTTTATTTTGATGCTGAAGACTGATTAATGCAAACCAGCCATGTAATCTGAGACTGCCTTCATTTCTTGATCTGAAAGCTTACTAGCGATCGTAGTCATCTGAGTACTATTTTTACGAGTGCCTTCACGGAACGCTAACAACTGCGCCGCGTTGTACTCAGCCCACTGACCGCCTACTCGTGGGTACTGAGATGGAATGCCAGCACCTGTTGGGCTGTGACACGCCGCACATGCTGGAACGCCTTTAGCAGCGATACCGCCACGATAGATGCTTTGTCCAAGCTCAATAGTGTCTTTGTTCTGAGCAACACCCTGTGAGGCTGGTTGCTTAACCAAGAATGCAGCAATATTTTGCATATCTTGCTCAGTCAAAGTAGCAGCCATACCCATCATGACTGGATTGGCACGAGTGCCTTCTTTGAAGTTTTTCAGCTGCTTAGCTGTGTAAGCTGCATGCTGTGCTGACAATTTAGGCCAAGTAGCTGTTGCGCTCTGTCCTTTAGGGCCATGACAAGTAAGGCAAGCAGTCACGCCACGTGTGGCATCCCCATTTGAATAGAGAGCTTCACCGGCAGCCACATCGACTTTTGGCTTGCCAGGAACAGCAGGCTTTGCTGCGGCCTCCGCCATGGGGGCGGCTGCTGGAGCAGCATCAGAAGCACTAGCGGCGCCTGAAAGACTGGTGATAGCCAGGAAAAAACCGGCCGTAAGGCTAGCACTTAAGCTAGTTAATTTGGAGATTTGAGAGGTTTGACGCATTATGTTTACCTTGGCAAAAATTCCTAAAAGTGTTTGGGCCCTACTTTTACAACCTTTTACCCAACACCATGAGATATTTCATGATTTTGCGTGATTTTACAATAGCTTCTGGACATGTCTAAACTCTTTCAAGCCCGATTCGCGACAACAGTCAATGACACCCATTGCCTGCCTGCCACTCCACTGCGGGAGGTAGCCTTTGCTGGGCGCTCAAATGCCGGCAAATCTAGCGCCATAAATGTGCTTTGCAACCAAAAAAGGTTGGCTTTTGCCAGTAAAACCCCTGGCCGCACCCAACATATTAACTATTTTGGCCTTTTCGCAAAAGATGACCTTTTGGCCTATTTAGTCGATTTACCAGGATATGGCTATGCCGCCGTGAATCATGAGACCAAATACCACTGGAATGCCCTCCTCAGCGATTACCTGCAAGAGCGGGAACAGCTAGTAGGAATGGTATTGATTGTGGACTCTAGACGCGGCATTACCGATCTAGATGAACAAATGATCCAATGGTTTGTGCCAACTGGCAAACCCATTCATGTGCTACTCAGTAAATGCGACAAACTCAATAAAAGCGAGTGCAAACATGCGCTTGAAGCAGTCCGCAAGCAATTGCAACAATACGACCCTGCGCTGCCTGATGGCAACGGAGAATCTAAGCAACTTACGGCACAATTATTTTCAAGCACTAAGCGGATAGGTCTTGAAGAGGCTGACAATATTGTTATTAAATGGTTATTTGAAGCAGAGACTCAAGAAGATGAAATCACAAGCTAACTCTTTATTGAACTTTCCAGCACACCGTCCGCGTCGAATGCGTCGTGATGATTGGTCGCGTCGCCTCATGCAAGAAAATCATCTGAGCGCGAATGATTTGATCTACCCCATCTTTCTGCTTGAGGGCAGCAATCAATCTCAAGCCGTTGCATCTATGCTAGGCGTGAATCGCGTTTCACTCGATCTACTATTTTCAGTTGCAGAAGAATGTGTGTCACTCGGCATTCCTGTCATGGCACTCTTTCCGGTCATTGATGCCGCTTTAAAAACGCCTGATGGTAAAGAAGCTTTTAATCCGAATGGATTGATTCCAACAGCGGTGCGCGAACTCAAAAACCGTTTTCCCAATTTAGGCATCATGACGGACGTAGCGTTAGATCCTTATACAAGTCACGGACAGGATGGCGTCCTGGATGAACAAGGCCGCATTCTCAATGACGAGACAACCACTATTCTGGTTCAGCAAGCGGTCGCGCAAGCAGAGGCCGGTGTAGACATTCTTGCCCCCTCTGACATGATGGATGGACGTATCGGGAAAATTCGTGAAGCGCTTGAGCAAAAGAAGCTCATTCATACACGCATCATGGCCTACTCCGCAAAATACGCATCCGCCTTTTATGGTCCATTCCGCGATGCGGTAGGTTCCGCAAAGAATTTAGGTAAGGCTGATAAAAAAACATATCAAATGGATTGCGCCAATACCGACGAGGCTTTGCGGGAGGTTGCACTAGATATCAGTGAGGGTGCTGATATGGTGATGGTTAAACCAGGCATGCCTTATCTTGATATCATTCGCAGGGTAAGAGATGAATTTGCTTACCCAACTTATGCGTATCAAGTCAGCGGTGAATACGCCATGCTCAAAGCAGCTGCGCAAAATGGCTGGCTTGATCATGATGCCGTCATGATGGAATCTCTATTGGCATTTAAACGTGCAGGTGCAGATGGCATTTTGACTTATTTCGCACTAGAGGCTGCACGTCTCTTAAAAGCAAACAAGTAATTACCGTTTTCCGCAAAGACTGAATAAGAATGCTGGACTGCTTATTCAGTCTTTAGTCACTTCATTTCCTAAGACTTTTTTTAGGCGCTCCACAAATCGTTGTGGTGGCATGTAGCCAATCACACGCTGATCTTTTAACTCTTCGGAGTTGAGATCAAATATCAAAATGCCAGGTGGGCCATACAAATTAAATCGTTTGAGTAAGGCTTGATTCTCGGCGCTATTTTTTGTGACATCAGCCTGCAGCAACACCAATTGTTGTAACTCTTGGTTTACCTCGGAATTAGCAAAGGTATTAACCTCCATCTCCTTGCAAGAGATGCACCAGTCCGCATAAAAATCCAGCAGCACTAATTTTTTCTCTGCTTTTGCTTGCGCCAGAAATTCATCCAACTGCGCATTAGATTCAATGATAGAAAAACGAGCGTTACCGATTTGGTGCTGTCGCTGTCCATTAATAACGAGCTTACCTGCTTCATTATTTCCACCCTGAATTAATGGGGAGGCTATCCATGCTGCCGTGGCCACCAATAAGACGCCAAGTGTTCTCTGAAGCCATACCATCCAAATACCCGTGGAAGGTATCAAAATACGCGCTTCAATTGCGATCAAGAACAGTGGCAGACCCATACCTAGAGCCATCACAAATAGGAGTCCAGCCCCCAAGCTCATCGAACCCGTTTGGGCTATAAACGCCAGAACTCCGGCTAAGGGGGCGGTAATGCAAGGACTGGCAACGAGGGTTGATATTCCTCCCAGGGCAAAAGCCCCCATCATGTTGCCACCTTCATGCCGTCCGGCCAAACGATCGATCTGCTGATGCCACGATTGAGGCAATCTGAGGTCATAGAGACCAAATAAGCTTCCTGATAAGGCCAGCAGTAGCACCGAGAATCCGATAAGCGCTACAGGGCTCTGCAGGGCACGCTGGACGCTACCGCCTAATGCTGCCATCAAGACCCCAGCAAGTGCGTATACACAAGCCATACCCAAGACATAAGCCATCGCCAAGAGGCTTGCTCTGGCCTTGGATATCGATTGATTGCCTTGAGTCCCAAATACCACACTAGACAAGATTGGGAGCATCGGTAAGACGCAAGGCGTAAATGCAAGCGCTAAACCCAAAATAAAGAATGCTAAAAATAAGTAGGCCGTTGGAGTGCTTTCCAGGAAACGGCCAATGGCATTCACATCATCACGTTCACGCCACAGATCCATCAAACTTAATTTGCCATCGGACGATTCTTTTGAGCTCGCCCCCTCAAGCATCTCCGGTATTGGTGCAGCTTTCACACCCGGGCCCGAGAGCATAAATTTCATAGTCATCGGCGGATAACAAATCCCCGCCTCTGCACAACCCTGGAGTTCCACCTCCAAATACATCGGCTTATCAATCTCAGCCTTCTGGTCAAGAGTCACCAAGAATGCTTGCTTATAAATCCGCATCTTCTTCTGAAAAGTCTCATCAAACTTTTCCACGCCGATAGGGAGTGTTGCGTGCACCGCCTTGAGTTTATTGGCCTGAGAGCCCATCTGAAAATGAAGTGACTCTTGATAGATGTAATACCCTTTAGCGGGAAATAGCTCTATCTCAGTTTCATTGGAGTTTTGTAGCCATGTTGCTTCAGCCCTAAATGCTTTTTCTGGGGGCAAAAATTCTGGCGCAGCAAATCCCTGGCCCGCAAACATCAGCACTATCGCAGTAATAAAAGTAATTTTTTTAATGAAATTCATAATCCAGACTTTACCTCTGCTCGTACCCAGTCACCATATTGTGCTTCGTATTTTTCTGGCGTAAATGCTAATACTTCCGGAAGATCATAGGGGTGATTATTTTTAATGAAGTTACTTATTTCATCCCATTGAGCTGCAATTGTTTTGGCAGACAGCACTACTTCCCGCTCTTCACAGATTTCCCCTTCCCATCGATAAATGGAATGCATTCCTTCCTGTATTTGTACGCAGGCGGCCAAGCGATTCTCTATCAAGCTTCTTGCCATAGCTTGCGCGTCGGCTAGCTTAGAAAAGCTACTAACTACAACTAATACCGGGGATGATTGGATTGAGGTCATGCAGTATTTAACGCTGTCCAAATGAAAAAAGCCAGACCGAAGCCTGGCTTTTTATCCTGCAAAAGAGCTTAAGCCTCTTCAGCTACTGCTGTTTCTTCAACTTCTGGGCGATCTACCAGCTCAACCAAAGCCATTGGAGCATTATCGCCATGACGGAAGCCAAACTTCAAAATACGAAGGTAGCCACCTGGACGTGTTGCATAACGTGGGCCAAGTTCTGTAAAGAGCTTAGTCACGATATCGCGATCACGTGTGCGATTAAATGCCAAGCGACGGTTTGCTAAGTTGTCTTTTTTACCCAAGGTAATCAAAGGCTCAACAACCATGCGCAATTCTTTAGCTTTTGGCAAAGTGGTTTTAATCACTTCGTGCTCCAAAAGAGAATTGGACATGTTGCGCAGCATCGCCAAGCGATGTGATGATGTTCTGTTTAGTTTGCGTAAGCCGTTTCCGTGACGCATGATGCTTCCTTTCTAATTATTTCTCGAGGTTAGCTGGAGGCCAGCTTTCGAGTTTCATGCCAAGACTTAAGCCACGAGCCGCCAATACATCCTTGATTTCATTCAAAGACTTACGACCTAGATTAGGCGTCTTCAACAATTCATTCTCTGTACGTTGAATCAAGTCACCAATGTAATAAATGTTCTCAGCCTTCAAGCAGTTTGCAGAGCGCACTGTGAGTTCGAGATCATCAACTGGACGCATCAACATTGGATCAACCATTGATGAGCGGCTTGGTGCGAGATCACCAGAAATTTCGCTGCTTTCGAGGGCTGCGAACACAACTAACTGATCAACCAAAATGGTAGCCGCTTGACGAATCGCCTCTTCAGGAGACAACACACCGTTTGTTTCAATAGTCATTACGAGACGATCGAGGTCGGTACGCTGCTCAACACGAGCAGATTCAACAGCATAGCTAACACGGCTAACTGGGCTAAATGAGGCATCCAAAACGATACGACCAATGATCTTGGTAGCTTCGTCATGGTATTGACGCATATTGCCTGGTACATAACCACGGCCTTTTTCAACCTTAATCTGCATATCCAACTTGCCACCAGCTGACAAGTGAGCGATTACGTGATCAGGATTAATGATTTCTACATCATGTGGCAAATCAATATCTTTTGCTGTAACAACGCCTGGGCCTTCTTTACGCAAATTGATAGTAACTTCATCACGTGACTGCAACTTAAATACGATACCTTTGAGGTTCAACAAGAGATTAACTACATCCTCTTGAACGCCATCTAATGTGGAGTACTCATGAACAACACCTGCAATTGCTACTTCAGTTGGCGCATAACCAACCATCGAGGACAACAAAACACGACGTAATGCATTGCCGAGTGTGTGGCCATAGCCACGCTCGAACGGCTCCATAACAACCTTAGCTTGGTTGGCGGTAAGCGCTTCAACAGAAATAATTTTTGGCTTGAGCAAATTTGTTTGCATATTTTTTCCTTGAGAGTGCCTAATTAGCGTGAATACAATTCGACGATCAAACTTTCATTAATTTCGCCGCTAATATCTTCACGGTCAGGCACTTGCTTAAATGTTCCCTCCAGCTTCGCTGCGTCGACTGATACCCAGCCCACTGCAGACATCTGCTGAACCAAATTGAGTGATTCTGTAATACGCGCTTGTTTCTTCGCTTTTTCACGAATAGCAACTACATCACCAGGCTTAACCTGAATAGATGGAATGTTTACTGGATTGCCATTGAGCAAAATTGCGCAATGAGAAACCAATTGCCGCGCTTCGGCACGAGTAGAGCCAAAGCCCATGCGATACACAACGTTATCTAAACGTGACTCAAGCAACTGGAGCAGTGTTTCACCAGTGTTGCCCTTACGACGCTCAGCCTCTGCGAAGTAACGACGGAATTGACGCTCCAATACGCCATAGATACGCTTAACCTTTTGCTTTTCACGCAACTGATTACCGTAATCGGATGTTCTTGAGCCAGATGTACGGCCATGTTGACCAGGCTTAGTATCTAACTTGCACTTGTCTGACAGGGCGCGACGTGCGCTCTTTAAAAATAAGTCGGTACCTTCCCGACGTGCTAATTTGGCCTTAGGCCCTAAGTAACGTGCCACGATGCTTTCCTTTCTTTGCCGCAGTCTTACGACCGGCGGTGAGTTCACCCTTTAAATCAGATGAACGGTGGGCTTTAATAAAAAACTACTAAAACTGTTGTAATACCAACTTCCAAGCTTAGATACGACGACGCTTAGGAGGACGGCAACCATTGTGTGGAACTGGAGTTACGTCTTGAATCTCAGTGATCTTGATGCCCAATGAGTTCAATGCACGAACTGCTGATTCACGACCTGGGCCTGGGCCTTTGATCTGAACTTCCAAGTTCTTAATACCGCATTCAATTGCTGTCTTACCAGCAACTTCTGCAGCTACTTGAGCAGCAAAAGGTGTTGATTTACGTGAACCCTTAAAACCCTGGCCGCCAGAAGTTGCCCATGAAAGCGCATTTCCTTGGCGATCAGTGATCGTAATAATGGTGTTATTAAAAGAAGCGTGAACGTGTGCAATACCGTCAGCAACGTTCTTTTTAACCTTCTTGCGTGCGCGCTGTGAAGCTGCAGAAGCGGATTGTTGTTTTGCCATGTCAATAAACTTTCTTGATTATTTCTTCAGTTGCACACCAGACTTACGTGGGCCCTTACGGGTACGCGCGTTAGTCTTAGTACGTTGACCACGTACAGGCAAGCCCTTACGATGACGAACGCCGCGATAGCAGCCTAAGTCCATCAAACGCTTGATGCTCATCGTTACTTCACGACGAAGGTCACCCTCAGTGATGAACTTACCTACTTCATCACGCAACTTTTCCAAGTCACCGTCTGTAAGATCTTTAACTTTTTTGTCGATAGCAACACCTGTGGTTTCACAAATTTTGCGAGCACGTGTAGTGCCAATTCCAAAAATTGCTGTTAAACCGATAACAGTATGTTGATGATTTGGGATATTTACCCCAGCGATACGTGCCATGAGATTTCCTCTTAATTAACCAGATCAGCCTTGACGCTGCTTATGACGTGCGTCTGAAGAACAGATCACGCGCACAACGCGTTTGCGCTTAATGATCTTGCAATTTCTGCAAATACACTTAACGGATGCCAAAACTTTCATAACTCACCTCTAAAAAAATATGTACTACTTAATCTTTACTTCGCTCGGAATATGATTCGAGCGCGCGTCAGGTCGTAAGGAGTCATCTCCACCGTCACCTTATCTCCTGGCAATATGCGGATGTAATGCATCCTCATCTTTCCAGAAATGTGCCCCAAAACCACATGTCCGTTTTCAAGCTTCACGCGAAACATTGCGTTCGGCAAATTCTCAATAATTTCTCCCGCCATCTGAATTACATCGTCTTTAGACATTCAGTTAAGCGCCCATCTTGAAGTTAGCTTTTTTCATTAAAGAGCCATACTGTTGTTGCATTACGAATGACTGGACTTGAGCCATGAAATCCATTGCAACAACGACAATAATCAACAATGAAGTACCGCCAAAATAGAATGGCACGTTGTACTTCAAGACTAAGAATTCTGGCAACAAACAAACCAAAACCATATAAATTGCACCAGCCAATGTCAAACGAACCAAGATCTTGTCGATATAACGACCAGTCTGATCGCCAGGACGAATACCCGGAACAAAAGCACCACTCTTCTTCAAGTTATCTGCAGTTTCACGGCTATTAAATACAAGCGCTGTGTAGAAAAAGCAGAAGAAAATAATCGCAGCAGCATACAAAATTGTGTATACCGGTTGGCCTGGAGCCAATGTTGCTGCCAAATCTTTAATAATTCTACTGAACATATTGGTTGGCTCGCCTGATGTAAACCAGCCAGCAATTGTTGCAGGAAACAAAATAATTGAAGAAGCAAAAATTGGAGGAATTACGCCAGCCATATTCAACTTCAATGGGAAGTAAGAAGACTGACCGCCATAAACCTTATTGCCAACTTGACGTTTAGCGTAGTTCACCAAAATACGGCGCTGACCACGCTCTACAAACACAACAAAATAAGTGACCGCTACGCAAATAACAACGATGAGCAAGGCAGACAAGATATTCATTGAACCTGTGCGCACCAATTCAAGCAAGCTACCGATTGCGGTAGGCAATCCAGAAACAATACCGCCGAAAATAATGATAGAGATACCGTTACCAAGGCCACGTTCTGTAATTTGCTCTCCTAGCCACATCAAGAACATCGTGCCAGTGACTAATGTCACTACAGTATTCAACTCAAACATTACGCCTGGGTTAATGACTAAACCTGGTTGAGCTTGCAATGCAACGGAAATACCTAAAGCCTGGAATGTTGCCAACAACACAGTGCCATAACGGGTGTACTGAGTAATCTTACGTTGACCCGCCTGACCTTCTTTCTTCAAAGATTCTAAAGAAGGAAGCACAATCGTCATCAACTGCATGATGATCGATGCGGA
Organism: Polynucleobacter sp. AP-Nino-20-G2; assembly: GCF_018688235.1. Classification (NCBI taxonomy): domain Bacteria; kingdom Pseudomonadati; phylum Pseudomonadota; class Betaproteobacteria; order Burkholderiales; family Burkholderiaceae; genus Polynucleobacter; species Polynucleobacter sp. AP-Nino-20-G2. Next base: position 66,689 of record NZ_CP061313.1, on the reverse strand, counting down.
GATGTAAGGCATGATTCCCAAAGCAAAAACCGTAAAGCGGGATAACGCACCACCTGAGAACAGGTTAAACATTCCCAAGATGCCATCTTTTTGACCTGAGAACAATTGTGCCAATTGGTCTGGGTCAATTCCTGGAACAGGAATATGAGCACCTAAACGGAAGACTAGCAGAGCCAAAACCAGGAATACCAAGCGTTGACGTAATTCGCCAAACTTGCCTCCTGATTGGGCCATGCTTGCTGTGTTAGTAGGTGCGAGTGCCATCTTTAATTAAAACCGATTAAGCCAATTCAACCAATTTGCCGCCAGCTGCTTCAATAGCTGCTTTTGCACCTGCAGTTGCTGTCAGGCCCTTGAGGGTTACAGCAATCTTCAGTTCGCCAGTCTTAATTACCTTAACGGCATTAATTTGCTCACCAGCAAAACCGTGAGCCTTCAGAACTAACAAGTCCACTTCTGGCAAATTAATTTTTGCTAAGTCATTCAAGGTAATTTGACCTACGTGACGACGTGTCAAAGATACAAAACCACGTTTTGGCAAACGACGATACATAGGCATCTGACCGCCCTCGAATCCAACTTTATGGAATCCGCCTGAACGTGATTTTTGACCTTTGTGACCGCGGCCAGCAGTTTTACCAAGACCTGATCCGATGCCGCGACCTACGCGACGACGGTTTTTCTTGGATCCCTCTGCAGGTTTTAGTGTATTGAGTTGCATATTCTTCGCCTATTTACTTGCTAGTTATCAGCCAATGACTTTAACTAGATAAGAAACTTTATTAATCATTCCGCGCACAGCTGGAGTGTCTTCCAATTCAGAAACTGAATTGATGCGTCCTAGGCCTAAGCCACGAACAGTTGCACGGTGGCTTTCGCGTGTGCCGATCAAGCTGCGTACTAATTGCAGTTTGACTTTGGAGTTAGATGTTGTCATTTATAGATTCCTAATCTTTTGGTCTTAGCCGAGAATCTCTTCAACTGACTTACCGCGTTTAGCAGCAATTTCAGAAGGAGTGCTCATCTTGCTCAAGCCATCAATCGTTGCGCGAACCATGTTGTAAGGGTTGGTTGAGCCAAGTGACTTAGCAACAACGTTAGTTACACCCATTACATCGAAAATTGCGCGCATTGGGCCACCAGCGATTACGCCAGTACCGTCTTTAGCTGGGGAAATCATCACGCGTGACGCGCCATGCTTACCAATCACAGTGTGTTGCAAAGTACCTTTACGTAAGGAAACTTTGATCATCTTGCGACGTGCTTCGTCCATTGCTTTTTGAACAGCAACTGGAACTTCTTTTGATTTACCTTTACCCATGCCGATACGACCATCGCCATCGCCAACTACAGTGAGTGCAGCGAAGCCGAGAATACGACCACCCTTAACCACTTTAGTTACCCGATTTACAGCGATCATCTTCTCGCGAAGACCATCATCACGCTCTTCGTTTTGCATCTTGGTTTGCATTTTTGCCATGTTTTTTCCTAAACCCTATTAGAACTTCAGGCCGGCTTCACGCGCAGCTTCAGCTAAGGCCTTGATACGGCCGTGATAACGATGACCTGAACGATCAAAAGCAACATCAACAACGCCTGCCTTAACAGCACGCTCAGCAACTAACTTGCCGATTTGTTTAGCCGCATCAGCGTTGCCGCCGTTTTTGATCGCTTGGCGCAATTCTTTTTCCATTGATGAGGCAGCTGCCACAACTTTGGTTCCACATGGGCTATATACCTGTGCAGAGATATGTGAATTGCTACGGATAACTGTTAAGCGATTAGCCAATGCTTCGGCAATGCGAATGCGAGTCTGCCGAGCACGTCTTTGTCTGGATTCGTCTTTATTCATTTTCTAATCTCGCTTACTTCTTCTTGGTTTCTTTCAGATGCACAACTTCGTCAACGTAGCGAACACCTTTGCCTTTGTATGGCTCTGGTGAACGGTATGCGCGAACTTCAGCTGCGACCTGGCCAACTTGCTGCTTGTTGGAGCCTTTGATGATGATTTCTGTTTGAGTTGGAGTCTCAGCTTTTACACCCTTTGGTAGGCTGTAAATAATGTCGTGTGAGAAACCTAACTGCAATTTCAATGTTTCACCTTGAGCAGCAGCACGGTAACCAACGCCTACCAAGCTGAGCTTGCGCTCAAAGCCAGTAGTTACGCCAACAACCATGTTGTTAACCAAGGCACGTGCAGTACCTGACTGTGCACCAGCCTCTGGTGTGTCGTTATTCAAAACAACAGTCAATACGCCATCTTCTTGTTTCAAACCAACAGAAGGGTGCAAGTTATGATTCAAAGTGCCTAATGGGCCTTTAACTGTAATGTTTGCACCGTTGATGCTGATTTCAGTTCCCTTAGGAACTGTAATTGGTGATTTACCTACGCGGGACATATTTCTCTCCTTACGCGACGTAGCAAATAACTTCGCCACCAACGCCGTTTGCACGTGCTTTGCGGTCTGTCATTACGCCTTGTGGGGTTGAAATAATTGCAATGCCCAAGCCATTCATCACTTCAGGAATGTCGTGGCGGCCTTTGTAGATACGTAGACTTGGTGTAGATACACGGTCAATACGCTCAATAACAGGGCGGCCTGCATAGTATTTGAGATCGATGTGTAGCACTGGCTTAGCTGCTTCACCTTTGATTTCAAAACTATCGATATAACCTTCATCCTGCAAGACTTTTGCAATAGCTACTTTAACTTTTGACGACGGCATCAAGACTACGGGCTTCTGCACTGCTTGCGCATTGCGGATCCGGGTCAACATGTCGGCGATTGGATCGCTGATACTCATGAGTTCTCCTAATTCTTTCGCCGCTTACCAGCTGGCCTTGGTTAAACCGGGGATTTCGCCACGGAAGGCGATTTCACGAATCTTGCTACGGGCCAAACCAAACTTACGGAATGTGCCACGTGGACGACCGGTTAATGAACAACGATTTCTTTGACGAATCGGGCTTGCGTTACGTGGAAGTGCCTGTAGCTTCAAGCGAGCTTCATAGCGCTCTTCATCGCTGCGTGATTGATCAGCAATGATTGCCTTGAGTTCAGCACGCTTTACAGCGTACTTCTCTACAGTTTTTGCGCGCTTATTCTCGCGCTCAATTAGGGATAGTTTTGCCACGTTAGCCTCTTAATTGCGGAAAGGGAATTTGAACGCTGCTAACAAAGCTTTTGCTTCTTCGTCAGTCTTAGCGGTCGTCGTAATACTGATATTGAGACCACGGAGGGCATCAATTTTGTCGTATTCGATTTCAGGGAAAATGATTTGCTCTTTAACGCCGATGTTGTAGTTACCGCGGCCGTCAAATGCCTTACCGGAAATTCCACGGAAGTCACGTACGCGTGGCAATGCAACAGTCACGAAACGATCCAAGAATTCATACATGCGTGCACCACGCAATGTCACCATGGCACCGATTGGGTAACCTTGACGAATTTTGAATCCAGCAATCGCTTTTTTCGCTTTTGTTACAACTGGTTTTTGACCCGCTACTTTAGTCAAATCACCAACTGCATTTTCGATAATCTTTTTGTCGTTCACTGCATCGCCCAAACCCATGTTTAGGGTAACTTTGGTGATACGTGGAACTTCCATTACAGATTTGTAGCCAAACTTGGCGATCAAGTCTGCAACAACTTTAGCTTGGTAGTGTTCTTGAAAACGTGTGCTCATAATTTCTCCGTGCCCCTTATGCGCTTAAAGTTGCGCCAGTAGTTTTCAGGAAACGCTGTTTTTTACCGTCTACGAGTTTGATACCAACACGTGATGGCTTGCCGTTACCGTCAACCAAAGCCACATTAGAAATGTGAACAGGCATCGTCTTGTCAATCATGCCGCCAGTTACACCGGCTGCTGGATTTGGCTTAACGCTCTTTTTATAAATGTTTACGCCTTCGATCACTAACTTGTTCTCGAGTACGGCTGTAACTGTTCCTTGCTTGCCCTTATCGCGGCCAGTCAATAGAACTACTGAATCACCTTTACGAATCTTTTTCATATCAGCCTCTTAAATAACTTCGGGGGCGAGAGAAACGATCTTCATGAACTTTTCAGTACGCAATTCGCGTGTGACTGGTCCAAAGATACGTGTGCCAATTGGCTCTAACTTAGCGTTGAGCAATACCGCAGCGTTGCCATCGAACTTAATCAATGAACCGTCTGGACGGCGAACACCCTTAGCAGTTCTCACTACTACGGCGTTATAAATGTCACCTTTTTTTACACGGCCACGTGGAGCAGCGGATTTCACGCTTACTTTGATGACATCACCGATACTGGCGTAACGACGCTTAGAGCCGCCCAATACCTTGATGCACAAAACTTCACTGGCGCCTGTGTTATCGGCGACCTGTAATCTACTTTCGGTCTGAATCATTTTCTAATCCCCAACTTGTTAGCCAGAGGCAAACAGTCTTGGTTCCGTCTATGGGCTTTAACGAAAGTTAAAACCCGGAATTAATGAAAAAACACTGCTTCTCACAAATAAACCAGAGAAGCCTTCTATCATACTACGTAAAACAGGGATTTGGCAAGAAAGTTCGCCAAAATCCCTAATATTTCTTTAAATACCCTTTGACTCTTGAACTAAACGGGTCACAACCCAAGATTTAGTACGTGAAATTGGCTTAGATTCAGCAATTTCAACGGTATCACCCATCTTGTATTGGCCAGCTTCGTCATGAGCGTGGTATTTTTTGGACTGTCCAACATATTTGCCATAAAGCGCATGTTTTACTTGGCGCTCAACTAGCACAGTCACAGTTTTTTGCATTTTATCGCTAACGACACGACCCACCAGGGTGCGGCGCAAGGGTTTAGATAATTCTGTCATATCCCTTTTTCCTTATTTCTGTGCAGTTTTTTGGGTAATAAAAGTTTTCACGCGAGCGATGTCGCGCTTGTTCTTACCCAATTGGCTGGTATTTGTGAGTTGCTGTGTGCCTTTTTGCATACGGAGTTTGAAGCCTGTCTTCAACAACTCTGTCAATTCTGCATTTAAGGCAACCAGATCTTTAGATGCTAATTCTGTCTTTTTCATAATCTCTATCCCGATCAACCTAAGTGGCGAATCACGAATGTAGTTTGTAAAGGTAACTTAGCAGCTGCAAGCTTGAAAGCCTCGCGTGCTAAAGCTTCATCTACACCGTCCATCTCGTAAAGTACTTTGCCTGGTTGAATTTCTGCTACGTAGTACTCTGGATTACCTTTACCGTTACCCATACGCACTTCAGCTGGCTTTTGTGAAATTGGTTTGTCTGGGAAAATACGGATCCAGATACGACCACCACGTTTAATGTGACGGGTCATTGCGCGACGTGCAGATTCAATCTGACGTGCAGTCAAACGACCGCGACCAACGGCTTTCAAGCCGAAGTCACCAAAGGCTACTGAACTACCACGTGTTGCCACGCCAGTATTACGGCCTTTTTGTTCCTTGCGATACTTACGACGCTTTGGTTGTAGCATGCTTACTCTCCTGACTTCTGCGTATCAGCTGTAGCTTCTACGGCTTTGCGTACACGCTTCACTGCTGGTTTAGCGGCCACTAATGGCTTATCTTCACCGGCTGGTTTGCGAGCAGTTGTTTTAGATGGTGCACGGCGTGGTTTTTTCTCTTCGGCTGCTGGCTCTGCTACTACTGTAGCATCTGCACCACGACCTAAAGTATCGCCCTTGTATACCCAAACTTTTACACCGATGATGCCGTATGTTGTTTCCGCTTCTGATGTAGCGTAATCAATGTCAGCCTTCAATGTATGAAGTGGAACACGTCCTTCACGGTACCATTCACGACGGGCAATTTCCGCACCGTTCAAACGACCAGAAGACATGATCTTGATTCCTTGTGCACCAAGACGCATTGCATTTTGCATAGCGCGCTTCATTGCACGGCGGAACATAATACGTTTCTCGAGCTGCTGAGTAATTGAATCAGCGATCAATTGCGCATCAACTTCAGGTTTACGAATTTCTTCGATGTTTACGTGGACTGGAACGCCCATACGCTTTTGCAATTCGCGGCGGAGTACTTCAATATCTTCGCCTTTTTTACCAATCACAACACCTGGACGTGAGCTATAGATAGTGATGCGAGCGTTCTTAGCAGGACGCTCAATCACTACTTTGCTAACGGATGCGTTCTTCAACTTCTTCTTGAGGTAAAGACGGACATCTACGTCCTCTTTAAGCATCTTAGCGAAGTCAACGTTGTTTGCATACCAACGTGATGTCCAGTTCTTCGTTACCGAGAGTCGGAATCCGGTTGGGTTTATCTTTTGTCCCATATCTTTCCTTAGTTACTCAAGGTCACGGTGATGTGACATGTTTGTTTTTCAATTTGATTGCCACGACCCTTAGCGCGTGCTGTGAAGCGCTTCAAGGAAGTACCTTTATCAACAATAATTGTCGATACCTTGAGCTCATCAATATCAGCACCTTTATTGTGTTCAGCGTTGGCCATTGCGGACTCAACAACTTTCTTCACAATGAAAGCAGCTTTCTTGGGGCTGAAATTCAAAATGTTCATTGCGCGTGCAATTGGCAAACCACGGATTTGGTCTGCGACCAAACGTGTCTTTTGCGCAGAAATGCGGGCGCCCTTGTGAATAGCTTTAACTTCCATCATCATCCCCTTACTTCTTCGTTACTTTCTTGTCAGCAGCGTGACCTTTGAAAGTACGGGTCAAGGCAAATTCGCCTAACTTATGACCCACCATGTTTTCTGATACATATACCGGAACGTGTTGACGACCGTTATGCACAGCAATTGTCAGACCAATAAAGTCTGGAAGAATTGTTGAACGGCGTGACCAAGTTTTGATCGGCTTTTTGTCCTTGTTGGCTTGTGCAACTTCAACTTTTTTTACCAAGCTGGCGTCGCAAAATGGGCCTTTTTTAGCTGAACGTGTCATATCTATTTATCCTTATCGCTTAACGTTTTTGACGACGTTGAACGATCATCGAAGTTGTACGCTTATTGCGACGTGTACGATAACCTTTGGTTGGTGTGCCCCATGGGGATACAGGTACACGGCCTTCGCCAGTTCTACCTTCACCACCACCGTGCGGGTGATCTACTGGGTTCATTGCCACACCGCGAACGGTTGGACGAATACCACGCCAGCGATTTGCACCAGCTTTACCAATTTGGCGCAAGCTGTGCTCTTCATTACCAACTTCACCAATAGTGGCACGGCAATCAATCAAAATACGACGCACTTCGCCAGAGCGCAAGCGCACCTGAGCGTATACACCTTCACGAGCTAGCAATACTGCAGAGCCACCAGCAGAACGTGCAATTTGCGCGCCTTTACCTGGCAACATTTCTACACAGTGAATTGTGCTACCAACTGGGATGTTGCGAATGGGCAAGTTGTTACCAGACTTGATTGGGGCTTCGGAGCCGCTCATCAATGCCTGTCCAACAGTCATGCCTTTTGCAGCAAGAATGTAACGACGTTCACCATCAGCAAACACGATCAATGCAATATTTGCACTGCGGTTTGGATCGTATTCCAAACGCTCTACTTTTGCTGGAATACCATCTTTATCGTTGCGTTTGAAATCTACGACGCGATAGTGATGCTTATGACCGCCACCCTTATGACGGGTAGTGATGTGACCATTATTGTTACGACCTGCTTTTTGGAACTGTGGCTCTACTAACGCTGCAAAAGGTTTACCTTTATGCAGGTCAGGATTTACCACTTTGACCATTGAGCGACGACCTGGTGAGGTCGGTTTTGTCTTCATCAAAGGCATGATTAATTCGCCTCCGCTTCAAAGTTAATTTCTTGACCTGGTTTCAAGCTTACATAGGCCTTCTTAGTGTGGTCACGACGACCTTCAAAACGGCCATAGCGCTTTGGCTTACCCTTTTGATTCACGATTTGAACAGAGTCAACTTGCACTTTAAAGAGCAATTCAACCGCTTGTTTCACATCGCTTTTGTTAGCGTCGCGTGTAACTTGGAATACTACTTGCTCGTTTTTCTCTGCAACCATGGTGGCTTTTTCAGAGATAACTGGTCCAAGCAGAACCTTCATCAAGTTGTGATCGTTTTTACGGACTTGGCTCATTTCAGCAACTCCTCAATTTTTGCGATCGCAGCTTTGCTTACCAATACTTTTTTGTATTGAACCAAAGCTAATGGATCAGCATGCTGTGGCTCACATACAGCAACTTTATGCAAGTTGCGTGATGCCAAGTACAAATTCTCGCTAACTTGATCAACAATAATCAATACTGAATCCAATCCCATTGCTTTAACTTTCTCAGCTAAAACTTTAGTCTTTGGAGCATCTAGATTGAATTGATCAACAACATTCAAACGACCTTCGCGAGCTAACTGAGACAAAATAGATCTCATACCAGCGCGGTACATTTTTTTGTTTACTTTTTGGCTGAAATTCTCTTCTGGAGAATTCGGGAATATACGACCACCTCCACGCCACAGCGGGGAAGAGCTCATACCAGCACGTGCACGACCAGTACCTTTTTGACGCCAAGGTTTTTTGGTTGTGTGCTTAACTTGCTCGCGGTCTTTTTGTGCACGATTACCGCTACGTGCATTTGCCTGGTAAGCCACAACAACTTGGTGTACCAATGCTTCGTTATATTCACGCTCGAATACTTCTGGTGAGGCTTGAACGCCTGCGCCCAAAGTTCCGTTGTCTTGGAGAAGCTTAAGTTCCATATTCGCTCTCCTTATTTCTTCTTCAACGGTGTTTTCACCGCTGGAGTAACAATAACTTTACCGCCTGGGGCACCTGGAATAGCGCCTTTAACCATGATGAGATTACGTTCTGCATCAATGCGTGCGATGACTAAATTTTGTACGGTACGTGTAACGTCACCAAGGTGGCCAGTCATGCGCTTACCTGGGAAAACACGACCTGGATCTTGCGCCATACCGATAGAACCTGGCACGTTATGTGAACGTGAGTTACCGTGTGATGCGCGTCCAGAAGCGAAGTGATAGCGCTTAATAGTACCGGCATAGCCTTTACCAATTGTTACGCCTTGCACGTCCACTTTTTGACCAGCAGTAAATGCAGCTTCAGCAGGAATTACTTGTCCAGCTGTCATTTCTGCAATTTTTGCTGCATCCAATGGGAATTCGTTGAGACCGTTACCAGCCATCACCCCTGCTTTAGCGAAGTGACCAGCCATTGCTTTGGTAACGCGAGTAGCTCTACGTGTGCCATGTGCTAACTGGATAGCATCATAGCCATCAGTTGCCTGGGTCTTGATTTGAGCGATTCTGTTATCGCTCACGTCAATTACGGTGACAGGAATTGCTTCCCCTTCGTCCGTAAATAGACGGGTCATGCCGATCTTGCGACCGATTAAGCCTAAGCTCATATTCATGCTCCACGCCGACTTCGATTGGTCGGCAAAATTAATTTAAGTGATTTACAAGTAAAAGTACTTCTAAATCAATAAGTTACAACGTTTTTAATGCTGATAAAACCTTAAAATCCGCCCAAATAATTGAGCGAAGCCTTAGATTCTATCCCGAAAGGCCAGTCTTGGCAAGTGCAAAGACTGGAAATACTGAATTACTGCAACTTAATTTCGACGTCCACACCTGCTGGGAGGTCTAATTTCATCAAAGCATCTACTGTTTTCTCTGTAGGATCAACAATATCCATCAAACGGAGATGGGTACGAATCTCTAACTGATCACGTGATGTCTTGTTCACGTGCGGTGAACGCAAGATATCAAAACGCTCGATACGAGTTGGCAAAGGTACTGGACCCTTAACCACTGCACCAGTACGCTTGGCTGTATCAACGATTTCAGCTGCAGACTGGTCAATCAAACGGTAATCAAATGCTTTAAGACGAATACGAATTTTTTGGTTTTGCATATTAATTCCAAAGAGCGTTGTGGTGCTGCCACGTTATATTTCTAAAGAGCACGGTGACATCATCAGCACTGATGTCACCGGTTAGCAAACCGCTAAATATTTTTACTGCTATTAAGCCAAAATCTTTGCAACCACGCCGGCGCCAACAGTACGGCCACCTTCACGGATCGCAAAACGTAAACCTTCTTCCATCGCGATTGGAGCGATGAGTTTTACGGTAATCGTGACGTTATCACCAGGCATTACCATTTCTTTGTCTTTTGGCAACTCGATTGAACCAGTTACGTCCGTTGTACGGAAGTAGAACTGTGGACGATAGTTGTTAAAGAATGGAGTATGACGGCCACCTTCGTCTTTACCCAAGATGTAAACCTCGGCTGTAAAGTGAGTATGTGGGGTGATTGAACCTGGCTTAGCCAATACTTGGCCGCGCTCAACTTCTTCACGTTTTGTACCGCGTAACAAGATACCAACGTTATCGCCTGCTTGACCTTGGTCGAGCAATTTACGGAACATTTCAACACCAGTACAAGTTGTTTTGAGAGTTGGTTTGATACCAACGATTTCAATCTCTTCACCAACTTTAACAATACCGCGCTCGATACGACCAGTCACTACAGTACCGCGACCGGAGATAGAGAACACGTCTTCTACTGGCATCAAGAACGCGCCGTCAACAGCACGCTCTGGAGTTGGGATGTATGTATCTAAAGCTTCAGCCAACTTCATGATGGCTTCTTTACCCAATGGGCCTTCGTCGCCTTCAAGCGCTAACTTAGCAGAACCTTGAACGATTGGTGTGTCATCGCCTGGGAAGTCATACTTAGAAAGAAGTTCACGAACTTCCATTTCTACGAGCTCTAACAACTCAGGATCGTCAACCATGTCGCACTTATTCAAAAATACGACGATGTAAGGAACACCAACTTGGCGTGCCAAGAGGATGTGCTCACGAGTTTGTGGCATTGGGCCGTCAGCAGCGGAGCAAACTAGAATCGCGCCGTCCATCTGAGCAGCACCAGTAATCATGTTCTTAACGTAGTCAGCATGTCCTGGGCAATCAACGTGTGCGTAGTGACGATTTGCTGTCTCGTACTCAACGTGTGCTGTGTTAATCGTAATACCACGTGCTTTTTCTTCTGGAGCAGCATCGATCTGATCGTATGCTTTTGCTTCGCCACCGAATGCTTTTGAGAGCACTGTAGCGATCGCTGCTGTCAATGTAGTTTTACCGTGGTCAACGTGACCGATTGTGCCAACGTTTACGTGCGGTTTTGTCCGCTCAAACTTTTCTTTTGCCATTTTTTTGTCTGCCTTCTTTAGCTAGTCAATATTCAAAATAATGTGGATAAATTACTTCGCTTTAGCAGCCATCACTGCTTCAGCAACGTTCTTAGGTGCTTCGGAATAATGCTTAAATTCCATGGTGTAGGTAGCGCGACCTTGGGTCAACGAGCGCAAGCCAGTTGAGTAACCAAACATCTCTGCCAATGGCACTTCAGCGCGAACAATCTTGCCGCCACCCGGAATGTCATCCATACCTTGCAAAATACCGCGACGTGATGAGAGGTCGCCCATTACGTTACCCATGAAATCTTCTGGTGTTTCAACTTCAACAGCCATCATTGGTTCTAGCAACACTGGGGATGCTTTGCGCATACCGTCTTTGAACGCCATCGAGCCCGCCATCTTAAATGCGTTTTCGTTGGAGTCAACGTCATGGTATGAACCGAAGAACAATGTTGCTTTGATGTCTACCACTGGATAGCCAGCCAAAATACCAGAGTTTAAAGTTTCGATAATTCCTTTTTCTACTGCAGGAATGTATTCACGAGGAACTACACCACCCTTAATAGCGTCAACGAATTCAAAACCTTTTCCTGGCTCTTGTGGCTCAAGCTTCAGTACCACGTGACCGTATTGACCACGACCACCAGATTGCTTAACGAATTTACCTTCGATCTCTTCGCAAACCTTGCGAATCGTTTCACGGTAAGCAACTTGTGGCTTACCAACAGTTGCTTCAACACCGAATTCACGCTTCATACGATCAACCAAAATTTCCAAGTGGAGCTCGCCCATACCGGAAATAATTGTTTGGCCAGATTCTTCGTCAGTCTTCACGCGGAAAGAAGGGTCTTCTTGTGCCAAGCGGTTCAAAGCAAGACCCATTTTTTCTTGGTCAGCTTTTGTCTTTGGCTCAACTGCCTGTGAGATCACCGGCTCTGGGAATACCATGCGCTCCAAAATCACGATGCTATCTGGATCGCACAATGTTTCGCCAGTGGTTGCATCTTTGAGGCCAACAGCCGCTGCGATGTCACCTGCAAATACTTCTTTAATTTCTTCGCGCTCGTTTGCATGCATTTGCAATAAACGACCAACACGCTCTTTTTTGCCCTTGATTGGGTTATAGATCGTATCGCCAGACTTCATTACACCTGAGTACACGCGGAAGAAGATGAGCTGGCCAACAAATGGGTCAGTCATGATCTTAAATGCCAATGCTGAGAATTTCTCATCATCAGATGCTTTACGGGTCGTCGGTGTACCGTCTTCTTCTTCACATGGGACTGGTGGAACGTCCAATGGAGATGGCAACAATTCAACAACCGCATCCAACATCGCCTGAACGCCTTTATTTTTAAAAGCGGTTCCGCACAACATTGGAACGATTTCATTGGCGATAGTGCGTTGACGCAATGCTTTTTTGATTTCTTCTTCGGTCAAGCCTTCGCCGCCGAGATATTTTTCCATCAACTCTTCAGAGCTCTCTGCTGCAGCTTCGAGCATCTTCTCGCGCCACTCTTCAGCAGACGCTTGCAATTCAGCAGGAATATCTTCGTATGTAAACTTAGTGCCCTGTGAAGCCTCATCCCAAATGATGGCCTTCATTTTTACCAAGTCAATAACACCTTTGAAGTTTTCTTCAGCGCCGATTGGAATTTGAATCAAGATTGGGTTCGCCTTGAGACGAGCCTTCATTTGGTCGTAGACCTTGAAGAAGTTCGCACCTGTACGGTCCATCTTGTTTACGAATGCCAAACGTGGAACTTGATACTTGTTTGCTTGACGCCAAACAGTTTCAGATTGTGGCTGTACACCACCCACCGCACAGTAAACCATGCAAGCGCCATCCAAAACGCGCATTGAGCGCTCAACTTCAATAGTGAAGTCTACGTGTCCTGGGGTATCAATAATGTTGATGCGATGCTCAGGGAAATTACCAGCCATGCCCTTCCAGAACGTAGTAGTAGCAGCGGAAGTAATCGTGATACCACGCTCTTGCTCTTGCTCCATCCAGTCCATGGTTGCAGCGCCATCATGTACTTCACCGATCTTGTGATTAACACCGGTGTAGAACAAAACGCGTTCTGTTGTTGTTGTTTTACCTGCGTCAATGTGCGCAGAAATACCGATATTGCGGTATTTGTCGATGGGGGTTTTACGTGCCACTGTTGGTACCTTTTCTTTGCTGTGCGATTAGAAGCGGAAATGTGAGAAAGCTTTATTAGCTTCAGCCATACGGTGAACTTCTTCACGCTTCTTCATTGCGCCGCCACGGCCTTCAGCAGCTTCTAATAATTCGTTGGCCAAACGTTGTGCCATTGATTTTTCGCCACGCTTCTTTGCGGCTTCGCGCACCCAGCGCATTGCCAAAGCGGAACGACGTGATGGGCGAACTTCAACAGGAACCTGGTAGTTAGCACCACCAACACGACGACTCTTCACCTCAACCATTGGCTTAACGTTGCCCATAGCTGTTGAGAAAACTTCGAGTGGCTCTTTGTTTGCTTTTTTCTCGATGTGATCAAAGGCACCGTAAACGATACGCTCTGCTACCGATTTCTTGCCGTCCAACATGAGGACGTTCATGAATTTTGCTACTTCTACATTGCCGAATTTTGGATCAGGCAAGATTTCCCGTTTGGGAACTTCACGACGACGTGGCATAACTACTCCTTCAGTTCAGTTAGGGGTGGCCCACATGGATCACCCGCTCCGGCTGCCCTACTACCTGGAAGATTCCAGGCGGAGCAGCCACTTACTTGTCTTTTAAGTCTGACAAACGAAGACTTGCTACAAAAACTTTAAGTTGCTATTAAGCAGCTTTCTTAGCGCGCTTAGCACCGTACTTGGAACGTGACTGCTTACGGTCTTTAACACCTTGCAAGTCAAGTGAGCCACGAACGATGTGGTAACGAACACCTGGCAAATCCTTTACACGACCACCACGGATCAACACTACTGAGTGTTCCTGGAGGTTATGGCCTTCACCACCAATGTATGAAATCACTTCAAAACCATTGGTTAAGCGAACCTTGGCTACTTTACGAAGCGCAGAGTTAGGCTTTTTAGGAGTTGTTGTATATACACGTGTACATACACCACGGCGCTGCGGGCTGTTTTGCAACGCAGGGCTCTTGCTTTTAACGGTCAGCCGACTTCTTGGCTTGCGTAATAATTGATTAATTGTTGGCATAAAATAGCTCGGTTAGTACTTCTTTGTTGCTTTCTTCAAGAAAATCAATGACTTAGAGAATTTCTAGGTCAAAAAGACCCTCTTCTGAATCAGTAGAACTCAGCATTCTAGCCTGGCCAGCCTTTTCCGTCAACCTCGAGGGGAAAAACTGGCCATTTCTGGCCAGAACTACCAAATTAGCTCGGATCAGCCTCCCCAGCAGGAGCAATCACTTCAGCCTCTATTTCTACAGGCATATCAGCCATTGCTTCCTCTTCGGCGGCAATCATTTGAGCACGATCACGCTCGAATTGCTCTCTGACCTTGCGTGCACGGCGGTAAGACAAGCCGGTACCAGCTGGGATCAGGCGACCAATAATGACGTTTTCCTTGAGGCCACGGAGTGTATCGGTCTTGCCCATAATTGCAGCCTCGGTCAATACACGGGTGGTTTCTTGGAAAGAAGCCGCTGAAATGAAGCTGTCTGTCGACAAGGATGCTTTAGTAATACCCAACAACACGTTCTCGAACTGAGCTGGGTGTTTACCTGCAGCGATCGCAGCATCGTTTGCGTCATACAGCTTAGAACGCTCAACTTGCTCACCAGTAATGAAGGATGTATCGCCTGGATCAGTTACCTGAACGCGACGCAACATCTGACGCACGATAACTTCGATGTGCTTGTCATTGATCTTCACACCCTGGAGACGATATACGTCTTGAACTTCGTCAACGATGTAGATTGCCAACTCTTCGATTCCTTTGAGCGTCAAGATGTCGTGTGGATCGGCAGGGCCTTCCACAATCATCTCGCCCTTGTTCACGACTTGACCGTCATGAACGAGAACCTGCTTCTCTTTAGGAATCAAGAATTCATTTGCTTCGCCATCCATATCGGTAATCACTAGACGTTGCTTGCCCTTGGTTTCTTTACCGAAGGAAACTGTTCCAGTGACTTTTGCCAATACAGCAGCATCTTTTGGTGAACGCGCCTCGAACAATTCGGCAACGCGTGGCAGACCACCGGTAATGTCACGAGTCTTCTGTGATTCGATTGGAATACGCGCCAATACTTCACCAACTTCAACTTTTTGACCGTCTTTAACAGTGATCAAAGCGCCAACTTGCAAGCCAATGTTTACTGGGTGATCTGTACCCGCAATCATCACTTCACCGCCCTTGTCATCAACTAAGTTGATCATTGGACGAACGCCTTTGCTTGCTGCAGAGCGACGCTTACCGTCAATTACCACCAAAGTGGAGAGACCGGTCACTTCGTCAACCTGCTTAGCAACAGTAACACCTTCTTCAACGTTGTCGAAGCGAGCGATACCAGCGTACTCAGAAATAATTGGACGTGTCAATGGATCCCATGTCGCCAAGCTTGCGCCAGCCTTTACTGCCGCACCTTCTTTTAACAAGAGAGTTGCGCCATAAGGCACTTTATGACGCTCACGCTCGCGACCGTTGTCGTCAATGATCAAGGCTTCACCAGAACGTGAAATCACGATCTGCTCACCCTTCGCATTTTTCACAACACGCATCGTGCCGGAGAACTTCAAAGCACCGTTAGATTTGGCTTCAATATTGCTTGCAACCAAAGCACGTGACGCAGCACCACCAATGTGGAAGGTACGCATAGTCAACTGTGTTCCTGGCTCACCGATAGACTGAGCAGCAATCACACCAACTGCCTCACCAACGTTCACCAAGCCACCGCGACCCAAGTCACGTCCGTAGCACTTTGCGCACAAGCCGAAGCGAGTTAAACAAGAAAGTACTGTACGAACTTTAACTTCGTCAATGCCCAATGCAACGATTTGATCTACATGATCTTCGTCAAGCAATGTATCGTTTGGAACGATCACTTCTTGTGTATCAGGATGAACGATGTCACCGATACAGACACGACCCAAAATTCGATCGCGCAATGCTTCGATAATTTCGCCGCCCTCAACAAGCGCCTTCATCGTTACGCCAGATGTTGCGCCGCAATCTTCTTCGATCACAACCAAATCTTGCGTTACGTCACATAAACGACGTGTCAAGTAACCAGAGTTCGCTGTCTTCAATGCTGTATCGGCTAGACCCTTACGAGCACCGTGGGTAGAGATGAAGTACTGCAACACGTTCAAACCTTCACGGAAGTTCGCAGTAATTGGGGTTTCGATAATGGAACCATCAGGCTTCGCCATCAAACCACGCATACCAGCCAACTGGCGGATCTGCGCCGCAGATCCACGCGCACCAGAGTCCGCCATCATGTAGATGGAGTTAAAGGACTCTTGACGCACTGTTTTACCGTTACGGTCGAGCACGTCAACGTGTGACAACTCATCCATCATCGCCTTACCAACCTGGTCACCGGCAGCACCCCAAATATCAACCACGTTGTTATAACGCTCTTGATTGGTTACGAGGCCTGACATGAACTGCTTGTCATACTCTTTAACCTTGGTAGAAGCTTCAGTGATGATGCGCTCTTTAGAAGTTGGAATCAGCATATCGTCGATCGCAACCGAGATACCGGCGTTAGTCGCCAAGCGGAAACCAGACTGCAAGAGGCGGTCAGCAAAAATAACAGTTTCACGAAGACCGCACTTACGGAATGAAGTGTTAATCAAACGTGAGATTTCTTTTTTCTTCAGAGGCTTATTAATTTCCTCGAAAGACATGCCTTTAGGCAAAATCTCTGACAAGATGGCGCGGCCGACTGAAGTTTGATAGATCTTGGTCTTCTCAGCAAAACGGGCATCGCCCTCTGCCTTCTTATCCACGATCTCAAACTCAGTAATACGTACAGCAACGCGTGAAGCCAATTCAACTTGACCAGCTTCGTATGCACGAATCACTTCAGTGATATTAGCGAAGACCATGCCTTCGCCTTTACCGTTGATCTTGTCACGAGTAGCGTAGTACAGACCCAACACCACGTCCTGTGAAGGAACGATAGATGGTTCGCCGTTAGCTGGGAACAATACGTTGTTCGAAGCCAACATCAATGTACGTGCTTCCATTTGCGCTTCGAGCGACAAAGGAACGTGAACCGCCATTTGGTCACCGTCAAAGTCGGCGTTAAATGCCGCGCAGACTAATGGGTGCAATTGGATTGCCTTACCTTCAATCAGCATTGGCTCGAAAGCCTGAATACCGAGACGGTGCAATGTAGGCGCACGGTTCAACATGATTGGATGTTCACGAATGACTTCTTCGAGAATGTCCCAAACGATTGGAGTCTGACTTTCAACTTCTTTCTTCGCAGCCTTAATCGTGGTTGCAATTCCTAAAGTCTCGAGCTTGTTGAAAATGAATGGTTTGAACAATTCCAAGGCCATTAATTTTGGCAAGCCGCACTGATGCAATTTCAATGTAGGGCCAACCACGATGACTGAACGACCTGAGTAGTCAACACGTTTACCCAACAAGTTTTGACGGAAACGACCGCTCTTACCTTTGATCATCTCGGCCAAAGACTTGAGAGGACGCTTGTTAGCGCCAGTCATAGCCTTACCGCGACGACCGTTGTCGAGCAATGAATCAACCGCTTCTTGCAGCATGCGCTTTTCGTTACGAACGATGATCTCTGGCGCGCGCAACTCTAACAAACGCTTTAAACGGTTGTTACGGTTAATCACACGACGATAGAGGTCGTTCAAATCGGAAGTAGCAAAGCGACCGCCATCCAATGGCACCAATGGGCGCAACTCTGGTGGCAATACTGGCAATACTTCCATGATCATCCAGTCGGGCTTAATGCCTGAAGTCTGGAATGCCTCGAGCACTTTTAAGCGCTTAGCGTATTTCTTGATCTTGGCGTCACTACCAGTTGCTTTCAAATCAGCACGAATTGTCTCTACTTCACGATCGATATCGATACCGCGCAAGAGGTCACGAATACCTTCCGCGCCCATGATGGCAGTAAATGCACCGTCACCATACTCTTCGGTCTTGGCGTAGTACTCATCTTCAGACATGATTTGACCGCGCTTCATCGCGCCTTCAGGAGTCATGCCGGGATCAACCACTACATATGCTTCAAAGTAAAGAACGCGCTCGATATCACGCAATGTCATATCGAGAACCATGCCCAAACGGGATGGCAATGACTTCAAGAACCAAATGTGCGCTACAGGGGCCGCCAACTCAATGTGGCCCATGCGCTCACGACGTACTTTGGCGAGCGTAACTTCAACGCCACACTTCTCGCAAATAACGCCACGGAACTTTAAGCGCTTGTACTTGCCGCATAAGCACTCGTAGTCTTTGGTTGGTCCAAAAATCTTGGCGCAGAACAGACCATCACGCTCGGGCTTAAAAGTCCGGTAGTTGATGGTTTCTGGCTTGCGTACTTCGCCAAAAGACCATGAGCGAATTTTCTCAGGGGATGCAAGACCAATCTTGATGACATCAAACTGCTCATCACCCTGCGTTTGCTTAAATAAATCGAGCAATGCTTTCATATCAGTTGCGCTCCATGTCAATGTCAATACCCAACGAACGGATTTCTTTTACCAGTACGTTGAAGGATTCGGGCATGCCAGCATCAATTGTGTGCTCGCCCTTGACGATGTTTTCGTAAACCTTGGTACGGCCTGCGACGTCATCGGACTTCACTGTCAGCATTTCTTGCAAGACATATGAAGCACCGTATGCTTCGAGGGCCCAAACTTCCATCTCACCAAAGCGCTGACCACCAAACTGAGCTTTACCGCCCAGTGGCTGTTGCGTTACTAACGAGTAAGGACCAGTTGAACGCGCATGCATCTTGTCATCAACCAAATGGTGGAGTTTCAAGACGTGCATTACGCCAACAGTGACTGGACGCTCGAACTGATCGCCAGTACGGCCATCGCACAAAATCATTTGCTGACGTGAAGGCGTCATCTTCAAAGAAGTAGCGACTTCTTCTGGATATGCCAACTCGAGCATGCGGCCGATTTCGGCTTCAGTAGCACCGTCAAATACTGGGGTAGCAAATGGCAAGCCTTGGCGTAAATTCTCAGCCAATACCGTGATTTGCTCATCAGTGAAATTGTCGATATCTTCTACGCGACCAGTTTCGTTATAAAGCTGCTTCATGAACTTGCGGAGTTCAGCTTGTTTAGCCTGTTGACGAACCATCTCATCAATACGCTTACCAATACCTTGAGCCGCCCAACCTAAGTGGGTTTCCAAGATCTGACCAACGTTCATACGGGAAGGAACACCCAATGGGTTCAAGACGATGTCAACCGGGCGTCCGTCAGCCATAAATGGCATATCTTCAGCAGGGGCGATTTTAGAAACCACACCTTTGTTACCGTGACGACCAGCCATCTTGTCACCAGGCTGTAAGCGACGCTTAACGGCCAAGTACACCTTAACCATCTTAGTTACGCCAGGCTGCAAATCATCGCCTTGGGTAAGCTTGGTGCGCTTCTCTTCGAAGGCCTCGTCAAACTGCTTGCGCTTCGCTTCGATAGAGGATTTGATTGCTTCAACTTGTGAGGCAACTTCATCATCCGCTGGACGAACATCAAACCAATGATATTTGTCTAAGTCAGCAAGGTATTCCTTGTCGATCTTAGTGCCTTTAGCTAATTTCTTAGGACCGCCATTAGCAACTTTACCAATCAACAGTTTTTCTAAACGCATGAAGGCATCACCCTCAACAATACGCAACTGGTCATTCAAGTCCAAACGATAGCGTTGTAATTCTTCTTGAATGATTGACTGTGCACGGGCATCGCGCTCAATACCTTCACGGGTGAAGACTTGAACATCGATAACGGTGCCAATCATTCCTGAAGGAACGCGCAAAGAAGTATCTTTAACGTCAGATGCTTTTTCACCGAAGATCGCACGCAGTAACTTCTCTTCCGGAGTGAGAGTAGTCTCGCCCTTAGGAGTTACCTTACCAACCAATACATCGCCAGCTTCAACTTCAGCACCAATGTAAACAATACCGCTCTCATCCAAGCGGGAGAGTTGTGACTCTGCCAAATTGGAAATATCGCGAGTAATTTCTTCTGAGCCAAGCTTGGTGTCACGTGCAACTACTGACAACTCTTCAATATGAATCGAGGTGTAGCGGTCATCAGCAACAACCTTCTCAGAGATCAAGATTGAATCTTCAAAGTTGTAACCGTTCCATGGCATAAATGCCACAGTCATGTTTTGACCCAAAGCCAATTCACCTAAGTCGGTAGATGCGCCATCAGCAACAACGTCGCCACGGGCTACACGATCACCAGCCTGAACGATTGGACGTTGATTGATATTGGTGTTTTGGTTTGAGCGGGTGTACTTGATAAGGTTATAAATATCCACACCAACTTCACCAGCAGCAGTTTCATCATCGTTTACACGAATCACAACACGATTCGCATCTACGTAATCAACGATACCGCCACGTGAAGCCAAGATTACTGTGCCAGAGTCAACCGCAACAATGCGCTCTAAGCCCGTACCAACCAATGGCTTATCTGGACGCAAGCAAGGAACCGCTTGACGTTGCATATTCGCACCCATCAATGCACGGTTCGCATCATCATGCTCCAAGAATGGAACCAATGAAGCTGCAGCAGAAACGATCTGGCTAGGAGCAACGTCGATGAAATCGATACGCTCTGGGCTAACCATCATTGTTTCGCCAGCTTGACGCGCTGAAACCAATTCGTCGGCCAACTTGCCGCTCTTGTCGATTGTTGCATTTGCCTGAGCAATCACGTATTTCGCTTCTTCAATCGCAGAGAGGTAAACAACTTCGTCGCTTACCTTGCTATTGGAAACTTTACGGTATGGAGTCTCAAGAAAGCCATGCTCATTCAAACGCGCAAATAACGCGAGTGAGTTGATCAGACCAATGTTTGGTCCTTCTGGAGTTTCAATTGGGCAAACACGACCATAGTGAGTAGGATGCACGTCGCGCACTTCGAAGCCTGCGCGTTCACGTGTCAAACCACCAGGTCCCAGCGCGGAAATACGACGCTTGTGCGTGATCTCTGACAATGGGTTTGTTTGGTCCATAAACTGGGACAACTGTGAAGAACCGAAGAACTCACGAATCGCTGAAGAGATTGGCTTGCTGTTAATCAAATCATGCGGCATGAGGTTTTCTGTTTCGGCTTGACCGAGACGTTCTTTAACCGCACGCTCAACACGTGATAAACCAGCGCGGAATTGATTCTCCGCCAACTCACCTACGCAACGTACGCGACGATTACCTAAGTGATCGATATCATCAACTTCGCCCTTACCGTTACGCAAATCAACAAGAGACTTAATGGTGTCGAGAATATCTTCATTCGACAAGACCATTGGGCCTTCCATCTCTGAGCGACCGAGACGGCTGTTTACTTTCATACGACCAACGCGAGATAAATCGTAGCTATCTTCGTTGTAGAACAAGCGCTGGAACAACGCCTCAACCGCATCTTCAGTTGGAGGCTCGCCAGGACGCATCATGCGATAGATGGCAATACGAGCAGCCATTTGATCGGCAGTTTCGTCAGTACGCAATGTCTGAGAAATATATGCACCAGAATCTAAATCATTGGTGTAAATCGTTTCCAATTGCTTGATGCCAGCATCGCGCAATGTTGCTAACAATTCTTCCGTGATTTCATCATTAGCGTAAGCCAAGATCTCACCGGAGTCTGGATCAATGATGTTGCGCGCAACAACGCGACCAATTAAGTAATCATCTGGAACAACGATATTCTTAGTCTTGGCGGCTTCGAGTTCACGAATATGTTTCGCATTGATACGCTTATCTTTTTGAATGACTACAACGCCATTCTTATCAAGCACATCAAAGCTAGCCATCTGACCACGCAGACGCTCTGGAACAAATTCCATTGAGGCGCCATTCGCGCTCAACGCGAAATGGTCAAAATTAAAGAAGTTTGCAAGGATCTGTTCGTTGTTTAGGCCAATTGCTTTGAGCAAAATGGTTACAGGCATCTTGCGACGACGGTCAACGCGGAAATACAGAATGTCTTTTGGATCAAATTCGAAATCGAGCCATGAACCACGGTAAGGAATGATGCGCGCTGAGAACAGCAACTTTCCTGAGCTATGTGTCTTGCCCTTATCGTGTTCAAAGAACACGCCTGGGGAACGATGCAACTGAGAAACGATGACACGCTCAGTACCGTTGATCACAAAAGAGCCGTTATCTGTCATGAGTGGAATTTCACCCATGTAGACTTCGCTCTCTTTTACTTCTTTAACCTTGGTAGGCGCTTCGCGATCATAAATAATCAAGCGAACTTTTGCGCGTAAGGCTGAGTGATATGTGTAACCACGTTGTTGACATTCTTTTACGTCAAATGGTGGCTGTGATAACTGGTAAGACACGTATTCCATACGTGCATAGCCGTTGTTAGACACAATTGGGAATGCTGATGTAAAGGCAGCTTGAAGTCCCTCAGTAAGACGAGACATTGCTGGCTTTTCAGCCTGTAAAAATTTAGCGTAGGATTCCAGCTGCGTTGCGATCAGGTACGGAACCTGGTGATTATTTACTCGCTTAGCAAAGCTTTTACGGACTCGCTTGCGTTCGGTGAAGCTATAGTTCATTTCATCTCCGAATTCAGCGACTGTACAAAGATTTGGCGGTTGGCCACTACCAACCACTGGCGGACAACACTAAATCGGATAGATCTAGTGTCCGACCAAACTTGCATTCTGCAGTCGTATCAGAAGGCAAACCCGATTCCAATCAGAAATGAAATCGGGTTTGACCACTAATGGTCAAACCCAACAGGACTAGCACCCCCTTTTGAGGGGCGCTAACTGAGTTTGTATTACTTGAGTTCTGCTTTAGCGCCAGCTTCTTCAAGCTTCTTCTTGGCTTCTTCGGCAGTCTTCTTGTCAACGCCTTCTTTGATTGGCTTTGGTGCGCCGTCAACTAAGTCTTTAGCTTCTTTCAAACCAAGACCAGTGATTTCGCGAACAGCCTTAATTACTGAAACCTTGTTTGCACCAGCTTCTACGAGGTTTACAGTGAATTCAGTTTGCTCTTCAGCAGCAGCGCCGCCAGCTGCACCAGCAGGACCAGCAACAGCCATAGCTGCAGCTGAAACGCCAAACTTCTCTTCGAACGCTTTTACCAAGTCGTTCAAATCCATAACGGACATGCTACCTACTGCATCAATGATTTCTTCTTTAGTAATCGCCATTTTTAGCTCCTAATACTTAAATAGTTAATCTGTCGCTTATTCAGCGGCAGGGGTTTCGTTTGCTTCTGTTCCAGCTTCTGGGGCTGCGGCTGCAGGCTCAGCGGCTGCTTCAGGAGCGGCTTCAGCGGCTACTGCTGCTGGGGCTGCTGCTTCTACAGGTGCTGCCGCGGGAGCAGGTGCTCCAGCTGCCTTTTGTGCTGCTACTGCGCCCAATACGCGAGCCATTGCAGAAACTGGGGCCAACATGACACCCAACAACTGAGATAACAACTCGTCGCGGCTTGGAATAGTTGCGAGGGCTTTTACGCCTGCAACGTCTAACAACTTGCCGTTATATAAGCCAGCTTTAATGACTAGCAGGTCTTGAGTCTTAGCAAAGTTCTGCAATACTTTTGCCGAAGCAATCGGATCAGCAGAGATGCCGTAAATCAAGGGGCCAACCATCGAATCAGCAAGGGGCTCAAACTGTGTGCCTTGTGCAGCACGGCGTGCCAATGTGTTCTTCAAAACGCGAAGATATACACCTTGGTCACGTGCGCTAGCACGCAGCTTAGTCAACTGCTCTACTGGAATACCACGGTATTCTGCGAGCACGACTGTTTGAGCTCCAGCCAATTGAGCGCCGACATCAGCAACAATCGCTTTTTTGTCTTGTACATTCAAAGGCACGGTTTAACTCCTAAAAAACCAACTGTTTCCAGTTGGGGTTACACACCAGCGTCTGATCATTTGTCACAAGAATCTTGTGAAATTTTTTCAGGGTCGCCATCTGCGCTGGCCATTACTCTCGTAACGATTAAGAATTAATTTCTATGTAAGCAAACCAATCCGCCAACGGTCTTTGATGTTCGACTCTCACTCAAAGAGCGGGAGTCGACCCAAAGTTCTTTTTGCTACAAGCCTATTACTGAGCGGCTTGTATCGATGCTTGGTCTACACGTACGCCTGCACCCATGGTGCTGCTTACGGCAACCTTCTTTAAATAAACACCTTTAGATGCAGGTGGCTTAGCTTTGTTCAAAGCTTCAAGCAATGCGAGCAAGTTGGATTTCAATGCTGCTGGCTCGAATGAACGACGGCCAATACTTGCGTGCACGATACCGGCTTTGTCCACACGGAATTGGACTTGACCCGCTTTTGCATTTTTAACTGCAGTAGCAACGTCAGGAGTAACAGTTCCAACTTTTGGATTCGGCATCAAACCACGTGGGCCCAATACTTGACCTAAAGTACCAACGATTTTCATTGTGTCTGGAGATGCGATCAAAATATCAAAGTCGATCTTGCCGCCCTTGATTTGCTCTGCCAAATCTTCCATTCCAACGATTTCTGCACCGGCAGCTTTAGCTTGTTCAGCTTTTTCGCCTTGTGCAAATACCGCCACACGTACATGCTTGCCTGTACCAGCTGGGAGCACAACTGCGCCACGCACAACTTGGTCAGATTTCTTAGCATCAATACCCAACTGAACAGCAACGTCGATAGACTCATCGAATTTAGCAGTTGCACACTCTTTAACAAGATTCAACGCCTCTTCCAATGCGTAAAACTTATTGCGATCAACCTTAGATTCGATTGCTTTTAAACGCTTAGATAATTTAGTCATGATTAGAGACCTTCCACAGTGATGCCCATGGAACGGGCGCTACCAGCGATTGTTCTTACAGCTGCATCCATATCAGCCGCTGTCAAATCTGGCATTTTTGCTTTAGCAATTTCTTCTGCTTGAGCACGAGTAATTTTTCCTACCTTATCGGTATGGGGACGTGGTGATCCTTTTTCGATCTTTGCAGCCTTCTTAATCATGATGGTTGCCGGAGGAGTCTTCATGATGAATGTGAAGCTCTTATCAGCAAACGCTGTAATCACGACTGGAATTGGAAGGCCTGGTTCCATGCTCTGAGTTTGAGCATTAAACGCCTTACAGAATTCCATAATATTGAGACCGCGTTGACCCAAAGCTGGACCTACGGGAGGTGATGGATTTGCTTTACCTGCAGGGATCTGCAGCTTAATAAAGCCAATGATCTTTTTTGCCATTGATTGCTCCTAAAAGCGCGCCTAACCTGATTAGGAAAGACCGCTGTTGAGTAAACGCTTTGCTAGTTTTTGGCTTTCTAGCTCCGCTCCTCGGTTATTGCTAACCTCTAAAAAACACTACTATTGCTACAAAACACCGCTAAAACGGAGTTTTTTACATCTTTTCTACCTGGCCGAACTCCAGCTCAACTGGGGTACCGCGGCCAAAAATTGTAACAGAAACGCGCAATCTTGACTTCTCGTAGTTCACTTCTTCAACGTTTCCGTTGAAGTCTGTAAACGGACCTTCTTTAACGCGAACCATCTCACCCACCTCAAACAAGGTCTTAGGCTTAGGTTTATCCACCCCAGCCTGCATTTGATCCATGATTTTGGTGACTTCTGCAGTAGAAATTGGGCTTGGACGGTTTCTTACGCCCCCTACGAATCCAGTGACTTTTGGTGTGTTTTTAACCAAATGCCAGCTTTCATCGGTCATTTCCATCTCAATCAGGACATATCCTGGGAAGAAACGGCGCTCAGACACGGATTTAGTGCCAGACTTGATCTCAACAACTTCTTCGGATGGAACCAAAATACGGCCAAATTTATCCGCCATGCCTGAACGAGCAATGCGCTCTTCCAAGCCTCTTTTTACGCTCTTTTCCATTCCGGAATAAGCATGAATAACATACCAACGCATATTGCCAGTAGCTTGTGGATTTGAGGCCAATTCTGAATCAATCATTTTTTCTTACTCACTTCCAGCCTAAGAAGACTGAAAAAACTAGCCATTCAATTAATTTGTCTGCAATCCACAAGAAGAGGGACATGATCAGAACAAAGCCAAATACGACTAGAGTCATTTGGGTTGTCTCTTTACGAGTTGGCCAAACAACCTTTTTTACCTCGTACCAAGAATCTTTTGCGTAATGGATAAAACGACGTCCATCAGGAGAAATTGCCACAATCAAAACTGCAGCAGCAATGCCACCAAACAAAACAGCCAGTCTAACTAATAAAGATTGATCGACGAGCGTGTAGTACAGAACTAGCGCTGCAACGACAATGAGAGCAGCGAGTCCGGAGACCCAGCTGCTCTTTTCTTCAGAGTGGCTTGCTGTTTGTTGAGACATATACTTTCAGTTCAAATCGTGGCAGGGGCGGAGGGCATCGAACCCCCAACCTTTGGTTTTGGAGACCAACGCTCTGCCAATTGAGCTACACCCCTTTATTAAAACTATTAAGCCAAAATCTTTGCAACCACGCCGGCGCCAACAGTACGGCCACCTTCACGGATCGCAAAACGTAAACCTTCTTCCATCGCGATTGGAGCGATGAGTTTTACGGTAATCGTGACGTTATCACCAGGCATTACCATTTCTTTGTCTTTTGGCAACTCGATTGAACCAGTTACGTCCGTTGTACGGAAGTAGAACTGTGGACGATAGTTGTTAAAGAATGGAGTATGACGGCCACCTTCGTCTTTACCCAAGATGTAAACCTCGGCTGTAAAGTGAGTATGTGGGGTGATTGAACCTGGCTTAGCCAATACTTGGCCGCGCTCAACTTCTTCACGTTTTGTACCGCGTAACAAGATACCAACGTTATCGCCTGCTTGACCTTGGTCGAGCAATTTACGGAACATTTCAACACCAGTACAAGTTGTTTTGAGAGTTGGTTTGATACCAACGATTTCAATCTCTTCACCAACTTTAACAATACCGCGCTCGATACGACCAGTCACTACAGTACCGCGACCGGAGATAGAGAACACGTCTTCTACTGGCATCAAGAACGCGCCGTCAACAGCACGCTCTGGAGTTGGGATGTATGTATCTAAAGCTTCAGCCAACTTCATGATGGCTTCTTTACCCAATGGGCCTTCGTCGCCTTCAAGCGCTAACTTAGCAGAACCTTGAACGATTGGTGTGTCATCGCCTGGGAAGTCATACTTAGAAAGAAGTTCACGAACTTCCATTTCTACGAGCTCTAACAACTCAGGATCGTCAACCATGTCGCACTTATTCAAAAATACGACGATGTAAGGAACACCAACTTGGCGTGCCAAGAGGATGTGCTCACGAGTTTGTGGCATTGGGCCGTCAGCAGCGGAGCAAACTAGAATCGCGCCGTCCATCTGAGCAGCACCAGTAATCATGTTCTTAACGTAGTCAGCATGTCCTGGGCAATCAACGTGTGCGTAGTGACGATTTGCTGTCTCGTACTCAACGTGTGCTGTGTTAATCGTAATACCACGTGCTTTTTCTTCTGGAGCAGCATCGATCTGATCGTATGCTTTTGCTTCGCCACCGAATGCTTTTGAGAGCACTGTAGCGATCGCTGCTGTCAATGTAGTTTTACCGTGGTCAACGTGACCGATTGTGCCAACGTTTACGTGCGGTTTTGTCCGCTCAAACTTTTCTTTTGCCATTTTTTTGTCTGCCTTTAGTTAACTCTTAAACCAACACACGAAATTTAAAATTAATACTTACTACATAGCCTGGTGCCCATGGGCAGGATCGAACTGCCGACCTCTCCCTTACCAAGGGAGTGCTCTACCACTGAGCCACATGGGCTAAATCAAATGCTGTTAATACTGGAGCGGGATAAGAGAATCGAACTCTTGACCGAAGATTGGAAATCTGCTGTTTTACCATTAAACTAATCCCGCACATCTGGTGGAGGGGGTAGGATTCGAACCTACGTAGGCATAGCCAACAGATTTACAGTCTGCCTCCTTTAGCCGCTCGGACACCCCTCCGCGAACCCAATATTCTGACTCCAAATGGAGTTTCTGTCAATCTCTAAAACCTCAAAACGCTTTGCACAAGTAAAAACGCCCAGACCTAAGAGGGTCTGGGCGTCGCATTGGTGCCCGGCAGTTACCTACTTTCACACGGGTAATCCGCACTATCATCGGCGTAAAGTCGTTTCACTGTCCTGTTCGGGATGGGAAGGAGTGGTTCCAACTTGCTATGGTCACCGGGCGTAGAGGGTCGAGTTGCTGATAAATCAACAACTCTATTTGAGTAAGCATGTAATTAAGGATGCAGATTAAATCTGGCAAACATCCAACACAATAGTGCTGGTTATAGGATCAAGCCTAACGGGCAATTAGTATCGGTTAGCTTAACGCATTACTGCGCTTCCACACCCGACCTATCAACGTTGTGGTCTTCAACGACCCTTTATGTAGGTTAAACCTACGGGAGATCTCATCTTCAGGCAAGTTTCCCGCTTAGATGCTTTCAGCGGTTATCTCTTCCGTACATAGCTACCCTGCGATGCTTCTGGCGAAACAACAGGTACACCAGCGGTACGTCCACTCCGGTCCTCTCGTACTAGGAGCAGCCCCCGTCAAATCTCCAACGCCCATGGCAGATAGGGACCAAACTGTCTCACGACGTTTTAAACCCAGCTCACGTACCTCTTTAAATGGCGAACAGCCATACCCTTGGGACCGGCTACAGCCCCAGGATGAGATGAGCCGACATCGAGGTGCCAAACACCGCCGTCGATATGAACTCTTGGGCGGTATCAGCCTGTTATCCCCAGAGTACCTTTTATCCGTTGAGCGATGGCCCTTCCATACAGAACCACCGGATCACTATGACCTGCTTTCGCACCTGCTCGACTTGTCGGTCTCGCAGTTAAGCACGCTTTTGCCATTGCACTTTAGGTACGATGTCCGACCGTACCAAGCGTACCTTCGTACTCCTCCGTTACACTTTGGGAGGAGACCGCCCCAGTCAAACTGCCTACCATGCACTGTTCCCGACCCGGATAACGGGCCAAGGTTAGAACCTCAAACAAACCAGGGTGGTATTTCAAGGTTGGCTCCAGCGGAACTAGCATCCCGCTTTCAACGCCTCCCACCTATCCTACACAGACCGGTTCAAAGTCCAATGCAAAGCTACAGTAAAGGTTCATGGGGTCTTTCCGTCTAGCCACGGGTAGATTGCATCATCACAAACATTTCAACTTCGCTGAGTCTCAGGAGGAGACAGTGTGGCCATCGTTACGCCATTCGTGCAGGTCGGAACTTACCCGACAAGGAATTTCGCTACCTTAGGACCGTTATAGTTACGGCCGCCGTTTACTGGGACTTCAATCAAGAGCTTGCACCCCATCATTTAATCTTCCAGCACCGGGCAGGCGTCACACCCTATACGTCCACTTTCGTGTTTGCAGAGTGCTGTGTTTTTATTAAACAGTCGCAGCCACCTTTTTATTGCAACCCTTTCGTCCTCCCCTTGTACAGGGTCAAACTACCAGGGCGCACCTTATCCCGAAGTTACGGTGCAAATTTGCCGAGTTCCTTCTCCTGAGTTCTCTCAAGCGCCTTAGAATACTCATCTCGCCCACCTGTGTCGGTTTGCGGTACGGTCTTGTTAGACTGAAGCTTAGAGGCTTTTCTTGGAACCACTTCCAATTGCTTCGCGAATAAATTCGCTCGTCTCACGCCCTTGAATTACGCTACCGGATTTACCTAATAGCCATCTCCAACGCAAGAACCGGGACTTCCAACACCCGGACAACTTTCCGCGATCCGTCCCCCCATCGCATCTAACAATGGTCAAGGAATATTAACCTTGTTCCCATCAGCTACGCATCTCTGCCTCGCCTTAGGGGCCGACTCACCCTGTTCCGATGAACGTTGAACAGGAAACCTTGGGCTTACGGCGAGGGGGCTTTTCACCCCCTTTATCGCTACTCATGTCAGCATTCGCACTTCTGATACCTCCAGCATCCTTTACAAGACACCTTCACAGGCTTACAGAACGCTCTCCTACCATCACATTACTGTGATCCGCAGCTTCGGTTATATGCTTAGCCCCGTTACATCTTCCGCGCAGGACGACTCGATCAGTGAGCTATTACGCTTTCTTTAAAGGATGGCTGCTTCTAAGCCAACCTCCTGACTGTTTTAGCCTTCCCACTTCGTTTCCCACTTAGCATATATTAGGGACCTTAGCTGGCGGTCTGGGTTGTTTCCCTCTTGACACCGGACGTTAGCACCCGATGTCTGTCTCCCGTGCTTGCACTTGTAGGTATTCGGAGTTTGCTATGGCGCAGTAATCCGCAATGGACCCCACTACCATGACAGTGCTCTACCCCCTACAGTGATACACGAGGCACTACCTAAATAGTTTTCGGAGAGAACCAGCTATTTCCAGTTTTGTTTAGCCTTTCACCCCTATCCACAGCTCATCCCCTAACTTTTCAACGTTAGTGGGTTCGGTCCTCCAGTACGTGTTACCGCACCTTCAACCTGGCCATGGATAGATCAACTGGTTTCGGGTCTACACCCAGCAACTAGCGCCCTATTCGGACTCGCTTTCGCTACGCCTTCCCTATTCGGTTAAGCTTGCTACTGAATGTAAGTCGCTGACCCATTATACAAAAGGTACGCAGTCACCCCTTACGAGGCTCCTACTGTTTGTATGCACACAATTTCAGGATCTATTTCACTCCCCTCCCGGGGTTCTTTTCGCCTTTCCCTCACGGTACTTGTTCACTATCGGTCGATTACGAGTATTTAGCCTTGGAGGATGGTCCCCCCATATTCAGACAGGATTTCACGTGTCCCGCCCTACTTGTCTCTAGCCTAGTACCACCCAATAATTTTCACATACGGGACTATCACCCTTTATTGTTGGACTTTCCATTCCATTCTGTTAATTACTGAGCTATCACTAGAAGGCTCTTCCCATTTCGCTCGCCACTACTCTGGGAATCTCGGTTGATGTCTTTTCCTCTCGCTACTTAGATGTTTCAGTTCACGAGGTTCGCTTCTCATACCCTATGTATTCAGGTATGGATACCACAAAAGTGGTGGGTTTCCCCATTCAGAAATCCCCGGATCAAAGCTTATTTACCAGCTCCCCGGGGCTTATCGCAGGTTATAACGTCTTTCGTCGCCTGTAATCGCCAAGGCATCCATCATGTGCACTTATTCACTTGATCCTATAACGAGCACCATTGCTAGTACCTGTTACAGGTTTACTTCTACTTCTGACATGTTTGCCGTAATCCAAACTGTAAGTACTTTGTTAAGAACTTGGTAAAACTCGTTTGATATTACTGATTGATGATTCAATCTTTACCCTTATTACATTGTCAAATGTCCTCTCAAAGAAACATTTGACACTTTGCTTACTCAAATTTTTAAAGAACAGCCATAAATGGCAAAACTAAACGATTAAATGTTCGCTTAGTTTTGACATTTAGATGATGGTGGAGGATGACGGGATCGAACCGACGACCCCCTGCTTGCAAAGCAGGTGCTCTCCCAGCTGAGCTAATCCCCCAACGTCCCACTAAGTCTTGTTTCTGGCTGGTGGTGGGTCTGGTAGGACTTGAACCTACGACCCCTGCGTTATCAACACAGTGCTCTAACCAGCTGAGCTACAGACCCGTGGCTTTTATTGTCAACCGATAAGTGTGGGCACTATAGCTCCAGCATCTTTCTCTAGAAAGGAGGTGATCCAGCCGCACCTTCCGATACGGCTACCTTGTTACGACTTTACCCCAGTCATGAACCCTGCCGTGGCAGTCGCCCTCCTTGCGGTTAGGCTAACGGCTTCTGGCAAAACCCACTCCCATGGTATGACGGGCGGTGTGTACAAGACCCGGGAACGTATTCACCGCGACATTCTGATCCGCGATTACTAGCGATTCCAGCTTCACGTAGTCGAGTTGCAGACTACGATCCGGACTACGATGCATTTTCTGAGATTAGCTCCCCCTCGCGGGTTGGCAACCCTCTGTATGCACCATTGTATGACGTGTGAAGCCCTACCCATAAGGGCCATGAGGACTTGACGTCATCCCCACCTTCCTCCGGTTTGTCACCGGCAGTCTCTTTAGAGTGCTCTTGCGTAGCAACTAAAGACAAGGGTTGCGCTCGTTGCGGGACTTAACCCAACATCTCACGACACGAGCTGACGACAGCCATGCAGCACCTGTGTTCACTTTCCCTTACGGGCACCTAATGTATCTCTACTTCGTTAGTGACATGTCAAGGGTAGGTAAGGTTTTTCGCGTTGCATCGAATTAATCCACATCATCCACCGCTTGTGCGGGTCCCCGTCAATTCCTTTGAGTTTTAATCTTGCGACCGTACTCCCCAGGCGGCTGACTTCACGCGTTAGCTACGTTACTCAGGATGTAAATCCCGAACAACTAGTCAGCATCGTTTAGGGCGTGGACTACCAGGGTATCTAATCCTGTTTGCTCCCCACGCTTTCGTGCATGAGCGTCAGTGTTATCCCAGGGGGCTGCCTTCGCCATTGGTATTCCTCCACATATCTACGCATTTCACTGCTACACGTGGAATTCTACCCCCCTCTGACACACTCTAGCTATACAGTCACAGGCGCCATTCCCAGGTTAAGCCCGGGGATTTCACGCCTGTCTTGTATAACCGCCTGCGCACGCTTTACGCCCAGTAATTCCGATTAACGCTCGCACCCTACGTATTACCGCGGCTGCTGGCACGTAGTTAGCCGGTGCTTATTCTTCAGGTACCGTCATTCCCGGACTGTGTTAGAGCCGGTGTTTCTTCCCTGACAAAAGAGCTTTACAACCCGAAGGCCTTCTTCACTCACGCGGCATTGCTGGATCAGGGTTTCCCCCATTGTCCAAAATTCCCCACTGCTGCCTCCCGTAGGAGTCTGGGCCGTGTCTCAGTCCCAGTGTGGCTGATCGTCCTCTCAGACCAGCTACTGATCGTCGCCTTGGTGGGCTTTTACCCCACCAACTAGCTAATCAGGCATCGGCCGCTCTAATCGCGCGAGGTCTTTCGATCCCCCGCTTTCCCCCTCAGGGCGTATGCGGTATTAGCACAGCTTTCGCTGCGTTATCCCCCACGATAAGGTACGTTCCGATGTATTACTCACCCGTTCGCCACTCGCCACCAGGTGCAAGCACCCGTGCTGCCGTTCGACTTGCATGTGTAAGGCATGCCGCCAGCGTTCAATCTGAGCCAGGATCAAACTCTTCAGTTCAATTCCTGTGATCCTTGCGGATCGTCGCACTCATTCAAGAAATTGACTTGGTAATAAAACCAAATCTTTTTACTGTCTATGAGTACTATTTATTTACATCTGTCCCGAAGGACTGGATGCTTTCACTTAGTACCCACAATTATCGGTTGACTAATTTTTAAAGAGGGCTGTTTCGTTTTTGTATTTCGTTAAAACGTTGCAGCAGAGAGATGAGACTTTATACCCATTTTTTGGGTCCGTCAACACCTTTCGTAGTCTTTTTCTTAAAAAAGATGAAGTTTTTTCTGATTGTTGAAATAAACCCTTTAAAAACAGTGGGTTATCTATTGAAAATATTTTCAACTTTTTTTCAAAATATTCGGTTTTTTCTTTATCTTTGCGAAAACTTATCCCGAGGCACCCCCAATTTTTGATGTTTTGTTGCTTTTTTCATCGTTAAATCCAATACCTAGGGAAAACCCTGTTATTTCTGATGATTTCTGCTACTATATTGCTATGCACAATAAATTAGCTAACGGTCACTTACCTGGTAAGCCATATATGGCGGGCCTCGTTGTGCCTGTTCGTGAACTTCATGCGGGCCATAGAGAAGAGATTTTGCGGCACCTTTTACTATTAAATGAAGAGGATCGTCGCTTGCGCTTTGGTACTCAAACGCCCGATGAGGTAATTGAGCACTATGTTGAGCGTCTGGACTTCAATAAGGATGCCGTATTTGGCAGCTTTGATTCTCAACTCCACCTCGTGGGCATGGCTCATCTGGCCTATCTACCCAAGGTTGAGGGTCAATCACAAGCTGCGGAGTTTGGAGTCTCTGTTCTCCCCAATGGCCGGGGGCAAGGGATAGGCACTGCCTTATTGGCCCGCGCCGCTGTGCATTCAAGAAACACCCGCATTGAAACTCTGTTTGTGCATTGCCTTGCGAATAACAAAGCCATGATGCATCTGGCCCAGAAGGCCGGTATGCGTGTTGAATACGCCTACGGCGATGCAGATGCTTACTTAAAACTGCCACCAGCTAATCCAGCAACGATTGTGGAGGAGGCCGCTAATAAGCAGTGGGCAGACTTTGACTATGCGCTTAAAGAAAACCTCAAGCGCTCTAATGAAGCGTGGTGGTGGTTCTTAGGAAGACCTACAAACGCTTCTTAATTTGCGCTTCTTAGTTTCCATTTGGCGCACCGAGCAAGACCCAGGCCACCAACAACGATAGATCTACATCACTTAATTTGGCGTTAGCCGGCATGGGCACAACACCCCATGATCCTGAGCCACCTTTCAGTATTTTGTTTTTCAAAAACACTTTTGCGTTTGGATCAGTTGCATATTTTTTTGCAACATCTTGAAAGCTTGGGCCAACAATTTTTTTATTTACTGCATGACAACCTAAGCAGGCATTTTGTTTTGCAATGCGCTGTGCGCTTGTTGCATCAGTATCAGCAAGCGCGCGCGCAGAACAAGAAGCGAGTATGGCGACCGCGAGTACACAACGCGCATATCGCTTGATCAAAACCATGTGAATCAAAATCGATGATTAGTATTTTGGTGGGCTAGTTGGTTGAGATTCATCAGCCTTACCTTGCTTCTCTAGGCGAGTCTTTTCTGCTTCAGAAATAATATCGAAGTAGGCATAAACATCTTTTACTCCGTTGGTATTGCTTGCCACTTTCTTAGCAATCTCCGCCTCGTTCTCCGTCAAAATTCCCATCAGATAAACGCTGCTACCTTCAGCAACAATTGTCATTGAGTTGGACGGCAACTTATCTGTAAAGATCATTTGGGTTTTAATTTTTGATTCAAGATAAGAATCATTTGCACGAGCGCTGTATGTGCTTACTGGGCCGATGACTAGCTCATTAAAAACCGAGCGAACATTTTTATTTGCCTTAGCATACGCTGCCGCTTGCTCTTTCATATCAGCGTCTTTTACTTCGCCAGTCAACAATACCTTCTGATTAAATGATGTGACGTTGATATGTGCGCTATCGCCAAATTTCTTGTCAAGAGCATTCTCTACCTCTAATCCAATGCCCTTGTCGATCGCCTGTACAGCCGGCGTGCGCCGATCGGCCATGACACTAGCTCCGGCAGCAACGCCGCCTACTGCAACTACTGCGCATGAAGACAAAAAAGAAGTGAGGGTTAATGCGGCTAATACTTTTGCGAATAATTTAATACGCATGGCGGACGCCTTCCAAATGTGAAACGATTAATCGAGCAGCAAATGATCTACGCCATCGCATAGGCTATGCAGTAAAACTAGATGGGTTTCTTGAATCCGAGCAGTGCGCGTAGAAGGTGCGCAAAGATGAATGTCATCGGCATCAAGCAGTGTTGCGATTTTTCCGCCACCATTACCCGTGAGCGCAATAATTTTGATTCCCATTTTCTTGGCGGCTTCAATTGCCTTCACTACATTTTTTGAATTTCCAGAAGTAGAGATTCCCAACAAGATGTCGCCTTTCTTACCAAGACCGCGCACTTGCTTGCTAAATATTTCGTCATAGCTGTAATCATTACCGACCGCTGTCAAAATTGACGTGTCGGTTGTCAGTGCGATTGCAGCTAACTCTTGGCGCTCTCTTTCAAATCGGCCAATCAATTCAGCGGAGAAATGTTGCGCATCTGCAGCAGAGCCGCCGTTACCGCAGGCCATTACTTTTCCGCCGGCGCGCAAACACTCAGTCATAGCTACTACACCACGTGCAACTTGTTCAGGGAGAATTTTCTCAGCTTCTTGCTTAACGGCAATGCTGTCTAAGAAATGTTGGGATGCGCGAGCGCGCAAACGTTCGAGGGTATCTTTATCCATCGCATTATTATGCGCCAAAGTACAAGCAATTACGCAAGCATGCCGGTTCGACCAAAAGCAACGTATGCTCTTACTTATTAACACTTCTTATGCAAAAAGACCCCCATGGAACTAAGCTCCTTTGAATTTCTAAAACAACAGGATCTGCCTGCTGGAGCACTCTATATGGTCGCCACCCCCATCGGGAATATGGGTGATATCACTCTAAGAGCGCTGCATGTTCTCAACTCAGTGGATGGGATAGCTTGCGAAGACACCAGACATAGCGCGCCCCTATTGCAACACTTTGGTATTCATAAAAAGTGTCTGGCCCTCCATGAGCACAATGAAATAGCAGGGGCACAAACGGTTATTCAACATCTCGCCCAGGGCGAGCGTTGGGCGTACATCTCCGATGCGGGCACACCAGGCGTTTCTGATCCCGGCGCGAGACTGGTCAACGCCGTTCAAAATGCGGGCTTTCGCATCATCCCCATTCCCGGTGCAAGCGCAGTATCTTCCGCAATCTCCGCAAGTGGATCCGTAATGCTGCCATCGGAAGGGCGCTTTCAGTTTCTTGGCTTTTGGCCCAATAAGACAAAAGATCGAGATTTGCTAATTCAGGACATTCGCACTAATTCAAAAACTAGTATTTTTTTTGAATCGCCACATCAGATCAAAGAAACGCTAACGAGCTTAAATAAGCACCTTGAATCTGATCGACAAATCCTCGTTGGTAGGGAGCTGACAAAAAAATTCGAGCAGCTAGTGTCACTGCAAGCTTCAGAAATTCCAGGATGGCTAGAAACAGCGGAAAGTCTTAAGGGCGAATTTGTTGTTTTGGTTGCAGGGCGCCAAGCCAGCGCAGACGAGGCTCCAGAGCACGCTTCACTACTTCTTTGGGCAAATGCATTGGGCCCGTATCTTGGAAGCAAAGAAATCGCCGCGGTGCTTTCGCAAACCTTAGGTCTAAGCAAGAAAGAAGCTT
This sequence comes from Polynucleobacter sp. AP-Nino-20-G2, assembly GCF_018688235.1. Classification (NCBI taxonomy): domain Bacteria; kingdom Pseudomonadati; phylum Pseudomonadota; class Betaproteobacteria; order Burkholderiales; family Burkholderiaceae; genus Polynucleobacter; species Polynucleobacter sp. AP-Nino-20-G2. Next base: position 29,366 of record NZ_CP061313.1, on the reverse strand, counting down.
ATCAAGTTGCGCTAGATGCAAAAGCACAAACTGAGAAAAAATAAAAAGCCGGCATAGAGCCAGCTTTTTATTGGAGCAAAGAAGAATTACTTTTCAGTGGGCGCTTTAGGCTCTGCCAACTTACCGCCTGCGGAATTTGCTAAATACACAACCGCACGGCCAAGCTCGTAATCACTCACATCCGCTGGGCTAGAGCCGCCACGGGCAGGCATCGCGCCCTTGCCTTTGAGTACAGAGCTTAATAAGCCATCGTAGCCCTTGCCCAGGCGAGGTGCCCAAGCAGCCGCATCACCAAACTTCGGCGCACCAGCCGCACCAGTTGCATGGCATGAAGAACAAACTGTTTTATAGACCTGCTCACCCGTCTGCAATTGACGTGGAGCGCTAGCATCTTTGAAATTTAATTGGGCCACTGGCTTAATTAATTGCTCAGCAGAGGCAGAGGAATCTGCGCGTTTGCCATTATTAACAAATACCATTAGCAACAGAATAATGATCAAGGGCACAAAAAAGCTTGCGAACACCATGATGATCAATTGTTTGGGGGACTTAATTAGGTTTCCGTGCTCTTCGCTCATATGACTTTTATCGTTTGACGGGTTGTAGGGTTACTTTGCCGAGATTATAACGAGAGCGCAGGGGTTTAGGCACTTACAATAGCGAAGTTACCGTTTTTACTGCTGGCGCCCGTAGCTCAGTGGATAGAGTATTGGCCTCCGAAGCCAAGGGTCGCAGGTTCGATTCCTGCCGGGCGCGCCAAACTAGGGTGTTTTTTGACCTACATCATGCGTGAAATCGTGAAAAAGGCTATCATTTGCACCTAACTTATTGATTCTTAACATGTCAAATCACCTAAATTCATCCCTTACTGAGCCCTCTATGGCTAATCCTTTGGCTCCTGATCTGCCATTGCCACACCGAAAAATCATCCGTAGCTGGTTGATTCCCATGGCAAAAGGGGAAACAGCAAAAGCCATCATGCTTTTAGTAATTGATGCCGCCTTATGGCTGGGCTGTATTGCTGGAACTATTTTTGTTGAAAGTATCTTACTTAAGATCATCTTTGGCGTAATCGCGGGCTTTGTTACAGGTCGCATCTTTATTTTGGGCCATGACGCCTGCCATCAAAGCTTTACTCAGCACCGTGAGTTGAACAAAATATTAGGTCGCATCGCTTTTCTCCCATCCCTAACGCCTTATAGTCTATGGGATGTAGGTCATAACGTTGTTCATCACGGTCAAACCAACTTAAAGGGATTCGACTTTGTTTGGGCGCCTCTCTCAAAGGCAGAGTTCGATGCACTACCAGCCTGGCGCAAAGCGCTTGAGCGCCTTTACCGCAGTGGCTGGGGCCCTGTTTTCTACTACCTCATAGAGATCTGGTGGAGACGTGAGTATTTCCCAAATGCCAAAAATAAACCTGGCGACCGCCCAATCTTCCTCAAAGACAATCTATTGGTTACTGGTTTTGCCATCATCTGGATTGCGTGCTTGATTGCTGGCGCTATCGCTACAGGCCAATCTGTTTGGGCGGGACTTATTACAGGCTTTGCCATCCCATTCTTGTTCTGGAACGGCATGATCGGTTTTGTGGTCTACGTGCACCATACCCACCCATCAGTGTCTTGGTACGACAAGAAGTCTGAATGGTTGCGTGCCCAGCCATTTGTCTCCACAACCGTCCATTTGACCTTTAACGGGATTTGGGGTTCGTTAATGCACCACATCATGGAGCATACTGCCCATCACGTGGATATGAGCGTCCCTCTCTATCGACTGCAAGAGGCTCAAAATACCCTGGAAACCATCCTTCCAGAGCGTATTTTTGTACAAAAGTTCTCTTGGTCTTGGTATTTCGATACCGCCCGCAAGTGCAAGCTCTATGACTTTGAAAATAAGGCTTGGCTCGATTTCGATGGCAATAAGACAGCTGATTCAGTCAGAGTTGTTCTAAGTCCGGTCCCAGGCGCACAAAACGGGTAAAATAGACCCTCTGTACAAGATTTGGATTACCCGGATTGCCCATGACTACCTCGACTCCAGCTGCTACCCAAGATACATCCCAGAGCCTTAAATTTTGCTCTTCTTGCAGTCGCGAGAAGCGTCTGGAGGGTGGCACATGGATTCCGACAAGCAACCGCAAGCAGCGCTGGATTTGCGCGAGCTGTTTGTACAACCGCACACACCGCACTGGCTCAGCAAAAACCTAATTAAATAAAATTAGGTTTTTGCTTTTTATCCCCTAATCTCCTACGTAGGGATTTGTTTGGCGCTCTTTGCCAAATGTCGACATTGGGCCATGGCCTGGAACAAACTGCACATCATCGCCCAGCGGCCATAACTTAGTCTTAATGGCATTAATGAGGTCTGCATGATTGCCGCGAGGAAAATCGGTTCTGCCGATTGATCCCGCAAATAGCACGTCACCCACCAAAGCCAAACGATCTTCTTTATCAAAAAACACAACATGACCAGGTGTATGGCCTGGGCAATGTAGAACCTCTAAATCAACATTACCAACCTGCACGTGATCACCATCTTCTAACCAGCGCGTTGGTACAAAAGCTTTCGCATGGCCAAAACCAAAGCGCACTGTTTGCTCGGGCAACTGATCCAACCAAAACTGTTCGTCGATTTGGGGGCCCTCAATAGGTACGCCTAGCTGATCGGATAAATCTTTTGCTGCCGCACAGTGATCCAGGTGGCCATGCGTCAACAAAATCTTTTTTACTGTGCCCCCCATCTGCTTAACGCCATCAAGAATTTTGTCTATATCTCCGCCCGGATCGACGACAGCAGCATCTCCGGTCTCTTGGCAAACTAAGATCGAACAATTTTGCTCAAATGGTGTAACGGGAACAATTCCTAATTTGATTGGCATGAATATAAGGCCTTAAATAGTTAAGCCACTAGTTTATGGCAAAGAAGCTAGAATATGTCTCACTGGATAAGACATGAAAACACAAGACACCTTTAAATTAGCAGAAACACACGAGTGGGCAAGCGTAGAAGATGACGGCCTCATTTGGGTTGGAATTAGCAATCATGCTCAAGAAGCCTTAGGTGATGTCATGTTTTTTCAGGCGCCTAAAATCGGCCAGCAAGTGAAGCAAGGTGAGGCAATCGCCGTCATTGAATCAGTCAAAGCAGCTAGCGATATTCATGCGCCAATTAGTGGTGAAATTATTGAGCTCAATGATGAAATGGATGCCAGCCCTGAGATCGTGAATGAAAAGCCGTATGCAGTATGGCTTTTCAAAATTAAACCATCATCTGAAGCGACCCTAAATGCAGATTTAAATAATTTGATGAGTCTTGAAAAATACAGCTCGAGCGCCGGAGCTTAAATAGCGATTGGATCGCGCTCTATCAACCATCGAATGCGCGAGGTCTTACTAATTCGGCCTTGAGAATCTTGTCGTAAATCTTGATCAATCATTTCTAGTGTTTCTTGCAACACTTTTCGATTTGCAGACTCAATCACTAGCTGGGCGCGCTCTGAACCAGCAACACGCATCACTGGCTTGGGTACGGGGTCATACACCCTTAATTCTCGTGTCATCATGCCTCTATTCTTTAAGCGCCCTTTGAGTTCATTTAAAAACCGTATGGCCTTTTCTAAACTCTTCGCTTCCGCATGAATTAAAGCCTGATAAGAGTAAGGCGGCAATGCAGCCTCCTCTCTTTCGTTTGCTGTAAACGCTAAAAATCCATCAACATCATGACGCAAGAGATATTGAAATACGGGCGATTCCGGATATTGTGTTTCAATCATAATGGCGCCACTTTCTTCGCCATCCACACCCGATCTTCCAGCACGTCCCGCAACCTGTACCAACTGCGCAAATAATCTCTCTGCAGCCCTGAAGTCAGCGGAATAGAGTCGACTATCTGCATCTAGCACTGCAACCAAACCGATGTTTTGATAGTCATGCCCCTTGGCAATCATTTGAGTGCCCACCACAATATCAACATTACCTTCATGAATTTCCTGAAAGAGCGCCTCCGCTCCCTTACTCTTTCTGCTTGAATCCGTGTCGACTCTGAGCACTCTTGCTTGAGGCCACATTTTCTCTATGGCATCTTCCAGCTTTTGCGTACCATGACCCAGCGTTTTTAAATCGGCATTGCCACAATCTGGACAGTGGTTTGGGATAGGACTCACCAAGCCGCAATGATGACAACTTAATACGGCGCGCCTACCTAATGCGCCCGCCTTGTGCATTACCGTGTAAGTGGAACATTGCGTGCACTTTGATAGCCAGTTGCAAGCGTTGCAACTCAGTACTGGAGCATAGCCACGGCGATTAATCAAAATTAAGCTTTGTTTTTTTGCCTCGAGTGCTTTTGATATTGCGTTCGCTAAAGTTTTTGTAATTAAGCTTTTTTCCTTGGGCGCGCTAACATCACCATGACTAAATTGATTTTGTGGATCACGCGTATTAATCAAATGTACTCTGGGTAAGCTTGCACCTCGCGCTCGTTGATCAAGGCGTATGTACTCATAGCGACCAGCCTGTGCAGCCATCCAAGTCTCTAAAGATGGCGTTGCCGAGGAAAGCAAAATTGGAATTTTCCGATCATGTGCTCGCCATATGGCTAAATCTCTTGCAGAGTAACGCGTTCCCTCTTGTTGTTTGTATGAAGGATCGTGCTCTTCATCCACAACAATCGCACGTAAATTTGGCATGGGTGTTAATGCTGCCAAGCGCGTCCCCAAAATGATTTGCGCCTTTCCCGTCATCGCTTCTAACCAAGCGATCCCTCTTTTCTTTTCGCTGACGCCACTATGTAGCACCGCCATCGTTTTGTCTGGAAAGTAGGCGCGAACCCTTCGCTCTAGTTGCGGTGTCAAATTAATTTCCGGCACAAGTAATAACACTTGCGCTTTCTCATCTTTCAGGATGCTTGCTAGCCAGTTTAAAAAAACCGCAGTCTTTCCGCTTCCTGTTTGGCCCTGCAACAAAATTGCACGAAATGATTGTCCTGTGTTATTTAACAAATCTTGTAATGCTTGTTTTTGATTTGGATTTAGCTGCGCCTCGGTAATCAAACCCTCTGCCGCAATCTCTTTTTTTATTTTCTTTTTTTCTGCTAATTCTAGTTTTCTGGGGATCTTTTCCCATTCATCCGCTTTTTTCCACATCTGTGGAATGGCCGGCAAAATGGTTTCGCCCAATGAATGTACGTAATATTGACTCGCGAAATTCATCAGCGCCAGGAGAGCAGAATCCAACGGGGGCAATGGTGCAATCTGATTTACTGTTTTTAGTTTTTCTATATCAAATTCGGAGTGATCGCTAACTTTAATGACAACACCCACCGCTTTTGATCTTCCAAATGGCACATCTACCAGTTGCCCAATTTCTGGTAATTTGCCTAATTTTTGAGCATCCCATAGGTAATCAAAGCCTTGCGCTAGAGGCTTATCGAGGACCACCTGAACCACTATGGGCTTATCTATCATTTCCTAAAATTTCCAGCTTTGCTTGTGGATAAGTCTGTGGATATCATTCAAAGATTCGAAAATCTTTTGTTATTTTATAGGATAGTGATTAGAGGCTTAAATTGCTGAATTTGGTAAATATACATATAAATCAGTTATTTACAATGCTTATTAAAAGTGAATGTTCATATTTCTCATGAATCTCACTGTATTTATGTCTCTGCACGTATCTGTGCATAACTTTAGCTAAATTTTTAGCCAAAGTTAGCAATTACTTGGGATTATTGCTTGGCCCGAAGGGCTTTTGATGTGGAGATTACCGCCTCAGATAGGGCGGTGACGCTTTCCGGAGGCGTGAACTGATTAATCCCATGGCCGAGATTAAATATATGCCCATCCAGTGCATGCAGGCCTGGCTTAAGGGCTGGAGCACCAGCCAAATCCTCTAATACCAAACTTGCAGCAGCGGCTACCTGCTTTGGCTCTGAAAATAATATCAGCGGATCAAGATTTCCCTGGAGTGCTAAAGGCTTATTGATTTCTAACAGCTGTTTTCGTGCGCGTCCGAGCGACATTGTCCAATCTACCGCAATGACATCCGCGCCAACTTGAGCCATATCGTTTAGCCAAATTGCGCCGCCTTTAGTAAACATGATGACCGGAATTTTTCTGCCGTCATGCTCGCGCGGCAACAAAGAGATTACTTTTTGCATTGAGGCCAAAGACATTTTTTGATACCAACCATCTGGAAGCATGCCACCCCAAGTATCAAAAATCATCAGCGCTTGTGCGCCAGCCTTAACCTGTTCAGTTAAGTATGCAGCTACCGACTGGGCGTTGATATCCAAAATATGTTGCAACAAATCGGGGCGACTAAACATCATGGTTTTGGCATGACGAAAATCGTCTGAACTGGAGCCATCAATCATGTAGCACGCCAATGTCCATGGACTACCGGAAAAACCAATCAATGGAACGCGCTGCTTGCCGTCCTGAATTAACGCTTTACGAATTTCAGAAACGGCATCAAATACATATTTGAGCTCATTCATGTCAGCTGCGCGCAATTTCTTCACCGCCTCTTCATTGCGAAGAGGGTGATCAAAACTTGGGCCTTCGCCGGCAGTAAATTTCAAACCCAATCCCATTGCATCTGGAATGGTCAAAATATCAGAAAATAAAATTGCAGCGTCTAGAGGATAGCGATCCAATGGCTGGAGAGTTACTTCCGTTGCATATGCTGGATTTTTCGCAAGGCCAAGAAAGCTTCCAGCTCTTGCGCGAGTAGCGTTGTACTCTGGTAGATATCGACCGGCCTGGCGCATGAGCCAAAGCGGTGTTTGATCAACCGCTTCGCCCAAGCAGGCTTTTAAAAACCGGTCATTTAACAACAAGGAGATGACCGGCTTTTACTTTTTACGACGGAAACGTGCAATTGCTGCCAACTGAGCCGCTGCCATTGCAAACTCGGATTGAGCCAAGGCCAAATCAAAGTCTGTGCCACGATTCTGCATTGCTTCTTCAGCACGCTTCTTGGCTTCAGTTGCTTTAGCTTCATCCAAGTCATGCCCGCGAATAGCAGTATCTGCCAGCACGGTTACATGATCAGGCTGCACTTCTAAATAGCCACCCGCCACGAATACAAACTCTTCATCACCATCAGCTTTTTCAATACGAACTGAGCCCGGACGAATACGTGTAATCAAAGGAGTGTGGCCGCGCAAAATACCGAGCTCACCACTTTCACCAGGAAGCGCTACAAACTTGGCTTCACCGCTGAAAATAGATTGCTCAGCACTTACTACATCGACGCGTATGGTTGACATAATTTCCCTAGATGAGTTCGATTAAAGCTTCTTAGCTTTCTCGATGGCTTCATCAATTGAACCCACCATGTAGAACGCTTGCTCAGGCAAGTGATCCAATTCGCCGCTGCAAATCATTTTGAAACCACGAATAGTTTCTTTCAATGGCACGTATTTGCCTGGTGAACCAGTAAACACTTCCGCAACGTGGAAAGGTTGGGACAAGAAACGCTGAATCTTACGTGCGCGTGATACAGCCAATTTGTCTTCTGGTGACAACTCGTCCATACCCAAAATTGCAATAATGTCGCGCAATTCTTTGTAACGTTGCAATGTCATCTGTACATCACGAGCTACTTCATAGTGCTCTTGACCAACCACTTGTGGGTCGAGCTGACGGCTTGTTGAATCCAATGGATCAACCGCTGGGTAGATACCCAAAGCAGCGATGTCACGTGACAACACCACGGTGGAGTCTAAGTGCAAGAAGGTTGTTGCTGGTGATGGATCTGTCAAGTCATCCGCAGGAACGTAAACGGCCTGAATAGATGTAACAGAGCCAGTCTTAGTTGAGGTAATACGCTCTTGCAACTTACCCATTTCTTCAGCCAATGTAGGTTGGTAACCCACAGCTGAAGGCATACGACCGAGCAATGCAGAAACTTCAGTACCAGCTAGTGTGTAGCGATAAATATTGTCAACGAAGAACAAAATGTCACGACCTTCGTCACGGAACGCTTCAGCCATTGTCAAACCTGTCAACGCAACGCGCAAACGGTTGCCAGGAGGTTCGTTCATTTGACCAAACACCATCGCCACTTTGTCGATAACGTTAGATTCTTTCATCTCGTGATAGAAGTCATTACCTTCACGAGTACGCTCACCAACACCGGCAAACACAGACAAACCTGAGTGTTGCTTAGCGATGTTGTTAATCAATTCCATCATGTTCACGGTCTTACCAACACCCGCACCACCGAACAAGCCAACCTTACCGCCTTTAGCAAACGGGCAAACTAAGTCGATCACCTTAATACCGGTCTCGAGCAAGTCAACAGAAGGTGAGAGCTCATCAAACTTCGGCGCTGGTTGGTGAATAGCGCGACGCTCTTCAGTAGCAATAGGGCCTGCATCATCAATTGGGCGACCCAAAACGTCCATAATGCGACCGAGTGTAGCTGGGCCAACTGGTACAGAAATTGGCTTGCCAGTGGAAGCAACTTCCATGCCGCGACGCAATCCATCGCTTGCACCCATCGCAATTGCGCGAACTACGCCATCGCCGATCTGTTGCTGAACTTCGAAGGTTAAACCCTTTTCAGCAAATGATTTTTCGCCGCTTTCAACTAATGTCAACGCATCATAAATGTTTGGCATTTTGTCGCGTGGGAACTGAATGTCCACCACTGGACCGATACATTGCACGATATTTCCGTTACTCATCGCATTTCTCCGCTTTTAATTCCTGAATTCTTTCGTATTCTTAAACGCTGACCGCTTAAACCGCAGCCGCTCCGCCAACAATCTCTGACAACTCTTTAGTAATAGCAGCCTGTCGTGTTTTGTTGTAATCCAATTGCAATTCGCCAATGACATTCTTCGCATTATCTGAAGCGGCCTTCATTGAGACCATGCGAGCAGATTGTTCTGAAGCCATGTTTTCAGCAACAGCTTGATAAATCATTGCTTCTACGTAGCGCTTTAATAGTCCATTCAAAATGGACTCTGCATCAGGCTCGTAAATGTAATCCCAAGAATTTCCTACTTTTTCTTCTGGAGTTAAAGCTGCTGGCTCCAAAGGCAAGAGCTTTTCTAATACTGGCTCTTGCTTCATTGCGTTAACAAAGCGGGTATATGCCAAATAAACAGCATCAATCTCGCCGCGCTCAAACGCTTCTAATTGGGCGGTGATCGCGCCAATCAAAACATCCATATGTGGCGTATCGCCAATTTGGATTGTTTGAGAAATCAACTTTGCTTTTGAGCGATTTAAAAACTGAAGGCCTTTTGAACCGATGGCAGTGTATTCAATGCCAATATTCGTTGCCTCCATGTCGCGCACTTGGTTTGCAATCAGACGCAATACGTTGGTGTTCAAGCCGCCGCATAAGCCCTTGTCTGTTGTAACCAAAATCGTGCCAATTTTCTTGACTTCGCGAGTTGCCATGTAAGCAGGGCGGAACTCAGGATTTGCTTTAGAAAGATTAGCAACAATCTCACGAATTTTTTCAGCGTATGGACGCGCATTACGCATGCGCTCCTGGGCGCGACGCATCTTGGATGCGGCGACCATTTCCATTGCCTTCGTGATCTTGCGCGTGTTTTGCACGCTCTTGATCTTTGATCGTATCTCTTTTGTGCTTGCCATGATTTATGCGAGCCCTCTTAGAAAGAGGCTGAACGCTTGTAATCCTCAATTGCAGCACGCAAAGCAGCTTCGTCATCTTTGCTCAAGTCTTTGGTTTCTTCAATACGCGCCACTAAATCAGCGTACTTAGATTTCAAATGATCTTGCAAACCTTTTTCGAATGCCAATACGTTCTTCACTTCGAGGTCATCAAAGTAACCATTGTTAACTGCGAACAATGACGCAGCCATTTCCCAAACTTGCAATGGCTTGTACTGCGCTTGCTTACACAATTCAGTAACGCGACGACCACGCTCTAATTGCTTGCGGGTTGCTTCGTCCAGGTCAGAAGCGAACTGGGCAAACGCTGCCAATTCTCGATACTGTGCCAAGTCGGTACGAATACCGCCAGACAATTTCTTAATGACTTTAGTTTGTGCAGCACCACCAACACGTGAAACAGAAATACCAGCGTTAATCGCAGGACGTACACCCGCGTTAAACAAGTCAGTTTCCAAGAAGATCTGACCGTCTGTAATCGAAATCACATTGGTTGGAACGAATGCAGAAACGTCACCCGCTTGAGTTTCAATAATTGGCAATGCAGTTAAAGAACCTGTCTTACCTTTTACAGAACCATTTGTAAATTTCTCAACATACTCAGCATTTACACGAGCAGCACGCTCAAGCAAACGTGAGTGGAGATAGAACACATCGCCAGGGTAAGCTTCGCGACCTGGTGGGCGACGCAATAGCAAAGAAATCTGACGGTATGCAACCGCTTGTTTTGTTAAATCGTCATAAACGATCAAGGCATCTTCACCGCGATCGCGGAAGTATTCGCCCATTGTGCAACCAGCATACGCTGAGAGGTACTGCATCGCTGCAGACTCAGAAGCACTTGCTGCAACAACAACGGTATATTCCATTGCGCCTAGCTCTGTGAGCTTGCGAACAACGTTAGCAATGGTGGAAGCTTTTTGACCAATCGCAACGTAAACGCAATATACGCCTTTACCTTTTTGGTTAATGATCGCGTCAACCGCAACCGCTGTCTTACCAGTTTGACGGTCGCCAATGATCAACTCGCGCTGACCGCGGCCGATTGGAACCATCGCATCAATCGCCTTCAAACCAGTTTGAACTGGCTGGCTAACAGATTGACGAGCGATAACGCCTGGGGCAACTTTTTCAATAAAGTCAGTCAACTTAGTATTGATCGGACCTTTTCCGTCAATAGGCTGACCGAGTGCGTTTACTACGCGACCGAGCAACTCTGGACCAACTGGAACTTCCAAAATGCGGCCAGTACATTTCACTGGATCGCCTTCTTTAATGTGGGTGTATTCACCCAACACCACAGCACCAACTGAATCACGCTCAAGGTTCAACGCGAGGCCGATTGTGTTGTTTGGGAATTCCAACATTTCGCCCTGCATCACACCAGACAAGCCATGTACGCGGCAAATACCGTCGGTCACTGAAATTACAGTGCCTTCGTTGCGAAGTTGGGAGTCGACACCCATTTCGCTAATTCGGCTTTTGATCAGCTCGCTGATCTCGGAAGGATTGAGTTGCATTACTTACTCCTGGGTCTTATTTCGTATGTTCTTAATAGGGATAACTTATGCGCCAAGACTTGCTTGCATTTGAGCTAACTGTGCCTTAACTGAACTATCCAACACTTCATCTCCAACCTGAATGCGAACTCCGCCAATCAGTGTTGGATCCACTTGGATAGTTGGGCGCAATTCTTTACCCCCAAAGCGCTTCTTCAAACTTGACAACAAATCATTTAGCGCAGAACCCTCTAATGGGAATGCGCTAGTAATCATTACTTCTGCTGCACCTTCGCTCTTATTCTTCATCGCCTCAAATTGACGCGCAATTTCAGGGACTGCAGCTAAGCGGTGGTTTTGATTTACAAGACTCAAAAAGCTCGAGATTTTGCCGTCCAGCTTTGTCTTCACCATGCCGGAAAGCAATTTACTTAAATCATCTGCGGATACTTTTGGATTGTTTGATAGAACGGCAACTTCCGGCAATTCTGCCAATTGCGCCAATTCATTTAACTGCTCTAAACAACCAGCAAGCTCAGCAGGCTTGGCGCTTTGAAAAAGCGCTTCAGCATAAGGGCGTGCAATCGTGGCTAATTCAGCCATATCAAAGTTCTGCCTTTAGTTGATCAAGCAATGCGCCGTGAGCTTTTGCATCAACTTCGCGACGCAAAATTTGCTCGGCACCTTTAACAGCTAACAAAGCCACTTCGGCGCGCAACACTTCACGGGCGCGAGTCACTTGTTGATCTGCATCTTGCTTAGCTTGAGAAATGATGCGAGCAGCTTCAGCTTGTGCATTGACGCGAATTTCTTCAGCGGACATTTGCGCACGTTTTTCTGCTTCTGCAACACGCTGCACACCTTCTTGGCGTGCTTTAGTTAATTCTTGCTCTGCTTCATTGCTTGCCAATGCGAGTGCTTCTTTACCACGCTCGGCGGCAGCTAAGCCATCGGCAATTTTGCTTGAACGCTCATCTAGCGCCTTAACTAGCGGTGGCCACACAAAGCGTGCAACAACCCACCATAAGACGAAGAAAACGATCATTTGCGCGAATAGGGTCGCGTTCAGATTCACGATATTCCTTTCAGTATTGTTGAGAACGGTTGGATGACCCGGTGGTCATCCACGCCAAAACAATTACTTAATAACTGCGAGCAGTGGGTTTGCGAAAGCAAACAACATTGCCACACCAACGCCGATCAAGAACGCAGCATCGATCAAACCAGCCAAAAGGAACATCTTAGTTTGGAGTGGCTCCATCAATTCTGGTTGACGTGCACAAGCTTCGATGTACTTACCGCCCATCAATGCAATACCTAAACAAGCACCAATCGCGCCGAGGCCGATGATGATACCGATAGCGATTGCTGTGAAACCTTGAATGTTTGCGAGAAATTGTTGCATGTTGCTGACTCCTGAAGTTAAAGAGATAAGTTAAAAATAAAAAATCTTAGTGATGGCTATGCGCTTGCCCGATGTAGACCAAAGTCAACATCATGAAAATAAAGGCTTGCAACAAGATAACCAAAATGTGGAAGATGGCCCAGGCTGATCCAGCAATAACATGGCCCACCAATCCGAACAGGGATAAATCTAAATTAAATGTCCACACACTACCTAGCAATGCGATCAACAAGAAAACCAACTCGCCGGCATACATATTGCCAAACAGTCGCATTCCCAAAGAAACGCCTTTTGCAAGATATTCGATGATGTTCAAAGCGAGGTTAAATGGCGCTAAATACCACTTAGCACCAAAGGGTGCGGAAACGAGCTCATGTAAAAAGCCGCCAAAACCCTTAACTTTGAAGCTATAGAAGAAAACCAGGACCAAGACAGACATGGACATGCCCATAGTGGCATTGAGGTCAGTTGTTGGCACTAGTCTGTGATGCGGAACATGAACGCCGAAGCTTTCAATAAAGTGGTTTACACCCAAAACCCAATCCACCGGGATTAAGTCAAGCGTATTGAGGAGGATGATCCAAAAGAATACGAACAATGCGAGCGGCGCAATAAAAGTGCGATTGCCGTGAACAATGCTCTTAGCTTGCGTATCAACCATTTCCACAATCATTTCTACAAAACACTGGAAACGGCCGGGAACGCCTGGAGTTGCGCGACGTGCTGCGATCAACAAAACAAACACTGACAAGAGCCCCATGAGGGACGCCCAGAAAATAGTATCTAAATTGATGATGCTGAAATCAATAATGGACGACTGTGGTCCACCTGTATTAGTGAGGTTTTGTAAGTGCTCAGAAATGTACGCTGTTGGCGTCATTTGCTCGGCTGCCGCGTGGGCTTGGTTTACTTCGCTAGACATCTCTTAACTAGTCCTTTGGTTCAATCTCATTTATTACTTTTAGCGCCAAAACCACGCTAGCCACACACACTTCAGGGTGAGCACATAAGTCACCAACAATGGGACCCAAAGCACACCCGGGATCAAATAAGCAACCCCCAAAAACAGCATTAAGGTCACGGCAATTTTGATAAATTCACCCGAAACCAATGCTGCCAAAAAATTCCCTGGATTCAATATTTGCGATTTTTTTGCTAATTCCAGCCTTATTAAAAACAAGGCTGACGGCAAGACGCTAATTAAACCACCTAAAAAGGCCGACTGAGTATAAACGCTTACCCCTTCCGGCTCCCCAAAATATGACCAAATCACCATACTAAGCACGGTAACAAGCAATTGTGCGGCCAAAATTTTCCAAGGCGACAGTGGGGGGTGTTTAACGGCGTTGCTAGCTTGCAGCGCTGCCATTTCCGCCTTACTGAAAACCCGATACACCTCTTCTTCGGGATCATCCCACTCATTTACCTCGGAAAATCGATTTTTTTGAGGAATCAATTTAGCCCCGTGAGTTTAATGTGTGCACTGCAATAGGTCAAATGTTTTAGGGTCATTTCCAAAGACTTTTAAGCCTCGACGCCTAGCTTTTTTAACAAAGAATCCAGCTCGTCGAATTGGCTAAAGCGAATTCTCAACTCGCCACCCCTTCCCTTGAACTTAAATTCTGCGTTTAAACCGATTAAATCAGCAATTTCTTGGGTTAAACGACGCATATCCGGGTCTCGACTTGGGGCACCGCCATCAGTCTTGGTTTTCGCTTTTTTGTCCCCAATCTGACCGCCGGCGAGCGCTAGAGCAGCAGACATTCTTTCGGCCTCTCGCACAGAGAGGCCTTGGGCTGCAATTCTTTGCGCCAAGGCAACCTGGCTGGCCCCAGGAAGCGAAAGCAATGCGCGCGCATGACCCATGTCAATTTCACCCGCCAAGAGCATTGCCTGCACCGGTTTTGCCAGCTGACTTAAGCGCAACAAATTGGTAATAGCGCTACGCGATTTGCCCACCGCTTTTGCAGCTTGTTCATGTGTAAAGCCGAACTCTTCAATCAACCTTGCAAGGCCCTGAGATTCTTCCAGCGGATTTAAATCTTCGCGCTGCATATTTTCAACCAAGGCCATTGCTGCGGCAGCCTGATCATCTGCGCCCGATACTAAAACTGGCACCTCTTTTAAGCCCGCTAAAGTTGCCGCACGAAAGCGTCGCTCACCAGCAATAATTTCATATTTACCCGGAGCAACTAGACGCACCAACAACGGTTGCATTACCCCTTGCTCACGAATGCTTTCTGCTAACTCCTGCAGTGCACTCACTTCCATCTTTTGGCGTGGCTGATACTTTCCTGCCTGCAATGCTGTAAGTGGCAGACGATTGATCTCGACTGAATTTTCTTTTTGCGCCTTATCACCAAGCAACGCCTCGAGTCCACGACCCAAACCTTTTTTCTTTATTGCAACCATAATTTTTTATTATTCCCGAGAGTTACATCTGCTTGATACGTTCAATCATTTCCGCACCAAACTCTAAGTACGCTTTTGCGCCACGCGATGATTTATCAAACGCCACCCCAGGAAGCCCATAGGATGGAGCCTCTGCCAGTCGAACGTTCCGCGGAATGATGGTCTTAAATACTTTATCGCCAAAGTGTTCTAGCAACTGTTCTGAAACTTGTTGTTGCAAGGTCATGCGTGAATCAAACATCACACGTAGCAAACCAATGATGACTAAGTCCGGATTTAAATTTGCGTGAACTTGTTTGATAGTATTCACCAAATCCGATAGACCCTCCAACGCAAAGTATTCACATTGCATTGGAACAATCACACCATTGGCCGCACACAAACCATTGAGCGTTAACAATGACAACGCAGGAGGGCAGTCAATCAGAATAAAGTCGTAATCATTTGCGACAACAGCAAGCGCATCTTTTAAGCGCTGCTCACGAGAATCCAAATCTACTAATTCAATTTCAGCGCCAGCTAAGTCACGATTTGCTGGCAAGACATCGTAGCCAGAACTCTCGCACCGCTGCGCACATTCTTGCACTGACGACAATCCAATTAACACTTGATAGACGCTAGTATTGAGATCTGCTTTTTCAATGCCAGATCCCATTGTGGCATTTCCTTGAGGATCCAAATCAACCAACAAAACCCGTTGTTGGTGTCCAGCCAAACCGGCGGCCAAATTCACAGCGGTTGTGGTTTTCCCAACACCGCCTTTTTGATTAGCAATACAGAATATTTTCGCCATGGTTTTTCTTTAAAATGTCTCGCCTTAAAGGGGTAATTTTCTCACGGGGGATAGCACCAAAAGGCGCCTCTCCACCGCTAAGTTTGGGATATGAAGGGGCTCATCAGCAATCAGACGCCATCTGTCCATGGACACCTCTTGAAGCTCTTCATCAGCGCGCTTTGCTTTCATTGCAAACACCAAGCCATCTGGCTTCAAGAGAGGCAAAGATAGCTCCAAAAAATGGGCAAGATTAGTAAACGCCCTAGAAATAACGGCATCAAACTGACCCGGCTTATTTTTCGCTACCGCCTCTACACGTTCACTCAATACCTCAACATTCTTCAAACCCAATCTTCCCCGCACATGTTGCAAAAAAGCAGTCTTCTTACGAATTGCTTCAATCAAGGTTAAATGCCAATCGGGCTCGAGAATTGCAATCGGAATCGCGGGTAGGCCACCGCCAGAGCCTAAATCGGCAATCTGAGGTGTTTTCTGCGACAAAAATTGGCGCATTATTGGTAAAACTGCAATAGAATCAATAAGATGCAGATGTATAGCGTTTTTTTCACCCTCAATAGCGGTGAGGTTATGAACTCGATTCCAGCGGCTCATTTCTTGCAAAAAGACTTCTAAATTGGCAATATTTTCAGGGCTCAGGCTTAAGCCCAAATCCCCAATTCCCAAAGCCAATAACTCATTACTCATGCGCTTGCTCTTGGGTTCGGCCCAAACCTTTTTTAAGGTGCACCAACAACAAAGATAGTGCAGCTGGTGTTACCCCTGAAATTCTGCCGGCTTGGCCGAGAGTGCTGGGCTTGTGTAAGTTGAGCTTTTGCTGCACCTCTTTAGACAATCCGAGCACCTGGGTGTAGTCGAGCGAATCCGGAAGGGGGAAAGACTCATTATGTTCCTGGCGGGCAATTTCTACCGCCTGTCTATCTATATACCCTTGATATTTAATAGAAATTTCTACTTGGTCGGCAATCTGCTGCGCTAAACCCAAATCATCGTCCAGGGTTTCCGGGGCCCACATGCGATCAGCGAGGCCCGTTATCGCCTCATAACTAACGCCTGGACGCCGCAAAATATCAGCCAAACTACATTCGTGAGATAGCTCTTGACCCAAGAGGCCCGCAATAGCCTGCGCAGAACCATGCTTTGGCCCAATCCAAATATCTTGCAAACGAGATGTTTCACGTGAAACAGCCTCTTGTTTTCTGCAAAATACATTCCAACGATAGTCATCCACCAACCCAAGTTCGCGACCAATTGTTGTTAAGCGCATATCCGCGTTATCTTCACGAAGGCTAAGGCGATACTCAGCTCTGCTCGTAAACATGCGATAAGGCTCTTGAACTCCCAAGGTAATGAGGTCGTCTACAAGAACGCCAATATAGGATTCACTCCGCTTTGGTAGCCAAGGTTCCTTGCCTTGTGAGGCAAGGCCGGCGTTAATACCCGCGAGCATCCCTTGGGCCGCAGCCTCTTCATATCCTGTGGTCCCGTTAATTTGGCCTGCAAAGTACAGGCCTGCAATTGCTCTGGTCTCCAGGCTATGACGAAGGTGCCGAGGGTCAAAGAAGTCGTACTCAATTGCATATCCTGGGCGCACAATCACAGCAGACTCTAGGCCGCGGATACTCCGCACTAAATCCCACTGGACATCAAAGGGGAGGCTGGTTGATATCCCGTTTGGATAGAACTCATTGGTTGTTAACCCCTCTGGCTCCAAAAAGATCTGATGGCTATTTCGGGAGGCAAAACGATGAATTTTGTCTTCAATAGAAGGGCAGTAGCGGGGACCTACACCCTCAATAACGCCTGTGTACATTGGGGAGCGATCTAAGCCACCCCGAATAATGTCATGGGTCTGCTCATTGGTATGGGAAATCCAGCAAGGAACTTGCTTGGGATGTTGCTCCGGGCGGCCTAGGTAAGAAAAAACCGGCACAGGGTCCAGATCACCGGGCTGCTCAAGCATGACGGAGAAATCAATCGTTCGGCCATCAATCCGAGGTGGAGTACCCGTCTTTAATCTTCCCTGTGGAAGCTTTAATTCTTTTAATCTGGCCGACAATGAAACAGATGCAGGGTCGCCTGCACGTCCGCCGGCATAGTTATTTAAGCCCACATGGATCTTGCCATCCAAAAAGGTGCCGGCAGTCAACACTACTTTCTTGGCAAAAAACTCTAGGCCCATCTGGGTGACCACACCCTGGACCTCATCACCCTGAACCAAAAGGTCATCCACCGCAGCCTGAAATAAAGTCAGATTTTGCTGATTTTCTAGACGACGTCGAATCGCGGCTTTATAGAGGATCCGATCGCCTTGGGCGCGGGTTGCGCGCACGGCTGGCCCCTTACTGGAATTGAGGATCCTAAACTGGATACCCGCTTCATCAGTGGCCGCAGCCATGGCCCCACCCATGGCATCAATTTCTTTTACTAGATGACCCTTGCCAATACCCCCAATAGAGGGGTTACAGCTCATGGCACCCAAATTCTCAATGCTATGGGTAATTAAAAGGGTGTCGCATCCCATGCGCGCAGCCGCAAGCGCAGCTTCAGTTCCAGCATGACCGCCGCCAACCACAATGACATCGAAGTTCTTTGAATAACGCATAATTTGCCTCTGATAGGGCGATGATCATAGCATTTTGTATGTTTCACGTGAAACAATTAAAGAGCAAGTCACCCCAAAACAAGATTGTTTATATGTAAGTCACTGTTTTAATTGACTTTTTTATAATTCTCTAAGTTAAATCATGCGCCAAGCAAGGATGGGGACAGCAAAGTCAGTTTTGCTGGGCTTAAAAGAAAGAGGAACCCCTTAAACGAGTACGGCGCCGAGGCGCCGTACTAAAAACCTTAAATTTCAAAAAATAAAAGTCAATGCTTATTTTTAAAAAGGTGGGCAATTTCACCAACCACTCCTCGGCGAAACGCCAAAACACAGATCACAAAAATAAAGCCAGTTGCAATCGTGCTCCAGGAGCCAATGTTAGCTAGATAGTTCTGCAAACCAACAACAATGCCGGCACCAACAACGGGGCCAAGAATGGTGCCCATGCCACCAAGCAAGGTCATCAATACAACCTCACCAGACATGTGCCAATGAACATCGGTAAGAGTTGCAAGCTGAAACACGAGAGATTTCATAGATCCAGCCAAACCGGACAGGGCAGCAGAAATCACAAATGAAATTAACTTGAAGCGGTCAACGTCATATCCCAAAGAAATTGCACGCGGCTCATTTTCACGAATGGCTTTCAATACTTGGCCAAATGGTGAGTGGACGGTGCGCATGATTAATGCAAACCCCAGCAAGAACACACTCAACACAAAGTAATACATGGCTACATCGTCTTTTAGATCAATTAAGCCAAACAACATTCCACGGGGTACACCTTGAATACCATCCTCGCCACCAGTAAAGGGGAGTTGAACAGCAAGGAAGTACACCATTTGAGAAAGGGCCAAGGTGACCATCGCAAAGTAAATTCCTTGCCGGCGAATTGCCAATGAACCAATTAAGTAGCCAAGAGCGCCAGAACCAAGAACACCTAAAATAATTCCAACCTCTGGAGAAAGGCCGGACTCCTTGCATAGATAAGCTGTAATGTAAGCAGAGGTACCAAAGAATGCGGCATGACCAAAAGAAAGCAGCCCAGTAAAGCCAAGCAATAAATTAAATGCACACGCAAAGAGTGCGAAGCACAACACCTTCATTGCAAATACTAGATAAATAAAATCTTGGAAAGGCAGAAGCAGGGCAATTAAAACCAAAATGCCATAAAGTAATTTCAATTTTGGATTCATATTTATTTCTCCCTGCCAAAAAGTCCAGCGGGGCGAATCAACAACACGATCGCCATGATCACAAAAATGACAACGCCCGATGCTTCGGGATAAAACACTTTGGTTAAGCCCTCAACCAAACCCAAGGCAAGACCGGTCAAAATGGAGCCCATAATGGAACCCATTCCACCAATAACCACCACAGCAAAAACAACAATGATCAGATTTGAACCCATCAATGGATTCACCTGAAAGATTGGCGCAGCTAATACACCAGCAAAACCAGCAAGACCCACACCATATGCATAGGCCAAGGAAATCATCAAAGGAACGTTGATGCCAAATGCTTGTAGTAATTTTGGATTTTCTGTTCCAGCGCGCAGATATGCACCCAATTTTGTTCTCTCGATAACGTACCAGGTTGAGAAACAAACCACCAGAGAAGAAACCACCACCCACAATCGATACTTGGGCAAAATGATGCCGATCGACTCAAGCGGAATAGCGCCTTGTAGTAACTCTGGGGCTGGATAGCTCTCGCCAGAAATTCCATACCAATGACGGAACATGCCTTCAATAATTAAAGCCAAACCAAAAGTCAGCAGAAGGCCATACAGATGATCAAGATGGTAAAGACGACGCAACATCGTGCGCTCTAGAATCAAACCAAAACCAGCCATCACCAGCGGCACAAGAATTAATGCAAACCAATAATTAATTGATAGCTCTGGAAAGCCAAGCCACTGACCAACTTGTGTCAACCCAATCCAGGCAATAAACGCACCCATGGTGTACTGAGCACCATGTGAAAAATTAATAATGTTGAGAAGGCCAAAAATAATGGCCAACCCCAAGCTCAATATGGCGTAGAACGAGCCATTGATAAGCCCCACCAAGAGCTGGGCTACCAGCCCTTGTGGGGTAATTCCAAGAAGTTCAAACATGCTTGATTTCTAATTACTTGTTAACCAGTTTGCACTTGGACTGTGAGAGCGGTAATGTTGCCTCAGCGGCAGGAATCACTGCGCGCACATTGTAGTAATCCCATGGGCTCTTAGAGTCAGAAGGCTTCTTCACTTCGAGCAAATACATGTCATGCTCAAACTTACCATCGGCACGAATCTTGCCTTTAAAGAGGCCATCATCAATATTGGTAGATTTCAAAGCCTTCATCACCGCTTGAGTGTCATCAGTGCCAGCTTTTTGTACGGCGTTTAAGTAGGCAAGAACAGATGAGTAAACACCAGCCTGAACACTGGTTGGCATACGCTTATGTTGCAAGATGAAGCGCTTGGAGAATGCGCGGGTTTTTTCATCTTTATCCCAATAGAAGCCCTCTGTGAGATACATACCCTGCGCTGCATTCAAACCCAAAGAATGAACATCTGAAATAAACATTAACAAAGGAACAACGGTTTGTTTTTTATTGATACCAAACTCGGAGGCTTGTTTAACGGTATTAATAGTGTCCTGACCAGCGTTGGCCAACGCCACAACATCCGCTCCGCTTGCTTGAGCCTTTAAGAGGTAAGACGAAAAGTCACTATTGGGGAATGGGTGCTTGCTGGTGCCCAACACTTTTCCACCATTTGCGGTCACAACATTAGTTGCATCTTTTTCCAAAGCCGCACCAAATGCATAATCAGCAGTAATGAAGTACCAATTCTTTTTTCCTTGCTTAACTACCGCTTTGCCTGTGCCATTTGACAGGGCATAAGTGTCGTAAGTCCAATGAACGTTATTGGCAGTACATTTTTCGTTGGTGATGGGTAATGAACCGGCACCAGAAACCAAAGTAATTTTATTTTTTTGCTCAGCCACTTCCATTACAGCCAAAGCCACGTTGGTAGATACCAGCTCAACAATGACATCTACACCATCTTTGTCATACCATTCGCGTGCTTTGTTGGCAGCGATGTCGGCCTTATTTTGGTGGTCTGCACTAACCAGTTCAATTTTTTTGCCGATGACAGTGCCGTCTTTAGAAAAATCTGCAATCGCCATCTTTGCGGCAATCACAGCACCAGGCCCAGCCAAATCAGAGTAGGTAGATGAAAGATCAGTTAACACCCCAATCTTCACAACATCACCACTAACCTTTGCGCCACTTTGTGCAAAGGCCGGGTTTGCCCCAAACATCGTTGCCGCAACTAGGCACGCTGTAATTTGCTTTAATTTCATTTCTATCTCCTATTGAAAACCACTAAACACCAAGATACTCATTTAATAGAGCGGCTTTTTCTGCCAATTCGTTTTGCGCAACAACCTCAACCACCTTGCCATGCTCTACAACGTAATGACGATCCGCCAAGGGCGCTGCAAATCTAAAGTTTTGCTCCACAAGAACAATGGTGAAGCCTTTTTTTCTTAGACTTCCAACGACTTCACCCAACTTCTCAACAATCACCGGGGCAAGGCCCTCGGTAATCTCATCTAACAACAATAATTTGGCGCCCGTTCTTAAGATCCGTGCCATAGCTAACATTTGCTGCTCACCACCAGATAAGCGTGTTCCAGGGCTATGGCGGCGCTCATATAGATTGGGAAACATCTCGTAGATTTCATCCAACCCCATACCGCCAGAGGAGATTTCTGGCAATAACAGTAAGTTTTCTTCGGTGCTCAGGCTAGCAAAAATACCTCTCTCTTCTGGGCAATACCCAACACCAAGGCGCGCAATCCTATAAGTTGGCATGGTGATAGCCTCTTGGCCATAAACCTTGACAGAGCCAGCCCTCTTGCTGGTAAGACCCAAAACCGTCTTTAAGATAGTGCTACGGCCAGCGCCATTTCGACCCAGTAGTGTGACTACCTCACCATCATTCACAGAAAAGTCTACGCCGTGCAGAATATGCGACTCGCCATACCAAGACTCTAGGTTTTTAACCTCTAAAGCTAGCGAACTCATAGCGCCTCTCCGCCGCGACTACCCATATAGGCCTCAACAACCAAGGGGTTGCTTGAAACCTCATGGTAAGAACCTTCGGCTAAGACCGAGCCACGCTGTAAAACCGTTATGCGATCGGCAATTGAAGAAACCACCTTCATATTGTGCTCCACCATGAGGATGGTTCGACCCTTGGCCACCCGATCTATTAACTCGGTCACGCGCTCAACATCTTCATGACCCATACCTTGAGTTGGCTCATCTAGGAGCATTAACTCGGGCTCCATAGCTAAGGTGGTAGCAATCTCAAGAGCCCTTTTACGGCCATAAGCCAGATTTAAAGTCTCCTCTTGGGCAAAATCAGCAAGACCCACCTCATGCAAAAGCTCCTCAGCACGCTCATTGAGCACATTTAAGGAGTCGCCCGACCGCCAAAAATGAAACTCCGTCCCTAAACCTCGTTGCAGTGCAACACGGACATTTTCTAAAACGGTTAAATGGGGGAAAACGGCTGAAATTTGGAAAGAACGAATGACCCCACGGCGCGCAATTTGAGCTGGGCGCTCTTTGGTGATATCAAAGCCGTTAAATAAAATTTGGCCGCTAGTGGGTTCCAAAAACTTGGTGAGTAAATTAAAGCAGGTGGTTTTACCAGCGCCATTCGGACCAATAAGGGCATGGATAGTTCCCCGGGTAATGTCCAGATTTACATCACTAACAGCGGAAAAGCCTTTAAAGGTTTTTCCAAGTCCAATGGTTTTTAATATTGTTTCTTGCAAGCTTAAATCCTCAAACCCTTCGTTGAGTAAGAGCTTGAGAATAACCCAAGAGTGGATTTACTTATATAGCGATAACCCTAAAAGGACAGGGGGCGCATGAGCAAATACTTACAAGGTCTTTAGGTAATTTTGAATTGCAGATTTAGCAGATTCATCTAAGACATCCATTGGCACTCTTTGTGCCCCCTGGACAATCATTAAGGCATAAGGCTTTGCAAGCGCTGCGGCCTCTGAACATAAATGCAACTCTTCGCCAGAGGCTGGGGATTGACTGCGCCAATAATTAATTGCCGCCTCCAACTCTTGAATACTAATGAACAACATGCTGATAAAAAATAAATTATTTGTTGTCGAGCGACAACATGGTACCGCGGCACTTTTTAGCACCACAGCGGCACTCATAATCCTTCATCATCTGCTTGGTCACACGACCCTCCACATCTAAAGAGTAGTCATAAAAAAGCTCTTCCCCCACCTTGAGGTCACGTTTTGCATAAATAAATACGCGAGGCTCACCTTTAAAACTATCCTCGCGAGTTTCACAACTTGGTTTACAAGAGTGATTAATCCAGCGCGCTGCATTGCCCCCATACTTTGCATCAATACAGCGGCCATCCTCGAGAGAAAAATAGAAGGTGTGGTTTGGATCTTTTGGATTATGTGGGTGGCGCTTTTCGGCCAACTTCCAACTAATCCGCTCACCCTTGTACTCAATAATGGCGTCGCCTTTTTTAATTGGCTTTGCTACAAAAACCCCTTTCCCGTGAATAGGAGAGGATTTCACAACAATACGAGACCGATCAATTTTTGGGGCCGACAACTTCTTTTTACTCATCTAAATTAAACATCCAAATTTCGAGCGATTAGAGCATTCTTCTCAATAAAGGCGCGGCGTGGTTCAACCTCATCACCCATCAAAGTTGTAAATACTTGATCAGCAGCAATTGCATCTTCAATTTTTACCTGCAGCAGTGTGCGTGATCCAGCATCCATGGTGGTTTCCCACAACTGAGAAGGGTTCATCTCACCCAAACCCTTGTATCGTTGACGGCTTAGAACGCGCTCAGCCTCAGAGAGCAGCCAAGCAAAAGCTGCCCTGAAATCTTGAATAGATTGCTCTTTTTGATTTTTGTCTGGATCTCCACGGCGCACTTTTGATCCCGGAAGAACTTTTCCAGATAAAACTGCGGCGGCATTTGCAAGGCTTTGATAATCATCGCCGTGAACAAAGTCGGAGTTAATTGCAGATAACTTGAGATTACCGTGAATACGACGGGACAACAAAAGCTTATAACGATCCGTGCGCTCTTCTTTCTGCACAATAATCTCTGGCGGCAAGGCTAAAGGATTCAAAGAGTCCGCAAGCGCTGCATGCAAACGCTCAGCAGAATCTTGAGCCTCTTTTTCTGTATCTAGATTTAATTTAGTACCCGAAGCAATTGCTCGCAAAGCGTCTTCATCAATGGTGCGTGATAGACGATCAACAACCGACTGAATCACTTGATAGTGTTTAGCCAATTCTCCAAGAGCGGCACCCTCGATAATTTCACCAGTAGGCGTTTGTAGTGAGGCTGACTCTAATGCAATTTTTAACAAGAGTTGATTTAGCTCGGCATCATCTTTAATGTACTGCTCGTTTTTTCCAAACTTCACCTTATATAAAGGTGGTTGAGCAATGTAGATATGCCCGCGCTCAATTAGCTCAGGCATTTGTCTATAAAAGAATGTGAGCAAAAGAGTGCGAATGTGACTACCATCTACGTCCGCATCGGTCATGATGATGATGCGGTGATAGCGCAGTTTATCTGCCTTGTATTCTTCAATTCCAATACCGGTTCCAAGCACTGTAATTAAAGTAACAACCTCTTGGCTGGCCAGCATTTTGTCAAAACGCGCTTTTTCAACGTTGAGAATCTTTCCTTTTAAAGGAAGAATGGCTTGAAAGCGACGATCTCGACCCTGCTTCGCAGAACCGCCCGCGGAGTCGCCCTCGACAATAAACAGTTCAGATTTTGCAGGGTCTTTTTCTTGGCAGTCAGCCAACTTACCAGGCAAACCAAGTCCATCAAGGGCGCCTTTGCGCCTTGTCATATCGCGCGCCTTACGCGCAGCCTCTCGCGCACGAGCTGCATCGACAATTTTTCCACACAAGATTTTCGCGTCAGCCGGGCGCTCTTGTAGGTAGGCACTTAATGCCTCCGCAACAATCTCCTCTACGGGCCCACGAACCTCACTAGAAACCAATTTATCTTTTGTTTGGCTTGAAAACTTAGGCTCAGGAACTTTTACAGATAAAACACAGGCAAGACCCTCGCGCATATCGTCGCCAGAAATTTCCACCTTTGCTTTTTTAGCAACTTCGTTTTCATCAATATATTTATTGATAACGCGTGTCATCGCGGCGCGTAAGCCGGTTAAATGAGTTCCACCATCACGCTGAGGAATGTTGTTGGTAAAACAGAGTACTTGTTCGCTGAAACTATCATTCCACTGCATAGATACTTCAGCGGTAATTTGGCCACCGAGATCTGATGGACGAACACCTTCGGCATAAAAAATATTAGGGTGTAAAACGTTTTTGGTTTGATTGATGTACTCAACAAACCCTTTTACACCACCAGAGAAAGCAAAGTCCTCTTCTTGACCGGAGCGTTGATCAATCAACTTAATGTGAACGCCATTATTTAGGAATGAGAGTTCACGAATACGTTTTACTAGAATTTCATAGTGGAACTCAACGTTTCCAAAAATTTCTTCGTCCGCTAAAAAGTGCACCTCAGTGCCAGATAGCGTTGTGTCTCCGGTTACCGTAATTGGAGATACAGCAACACCATTCTCTTCTTGAATATTACGGTTCTGAATAACGCCCCTAGCAAACTCCATGTAATGGGTTTTGCCATCACGACGAATGGTAAGCTTTAACCACTTTGACAATGCGTTTACGCAACTTACACCAACACCATGCAAACCACCGGAAACCTTGTAGCTGTTTTGGTCAAACTTACCACCTGCATGCAACTCTGTCATGACGATTTCAGCGGCACTCCTTTTTGGTTCGTGCTTATCGTCATACTTGATTCCAGTCGGGACGCCGCGCCCGTTATCAACAATAGAAATTGAGTTGTCAGTTTGAATAACTACAGTGATTTCAGAACAGTACCCAGCCAAAGCTTCGTCAATTGAGTTATCCAACACCTCAAACACTAGGTGATGTAAGCCTGTGCCATCGGAGGTGTCCCCAATATACATTCCGGGACGTTTACGAACAGCCTCAAGACCTTCTAAGATTTGGATCGATGATGCCCCGTACTGCTCAACTACTTTTTTTTCTTCAGTCATTTTTTTCTAAATTAAATACGCATTGGCATCACAACATATTTGAAATCTTCAGAGCCCGGGAGTGTGATAACCGCACTACTATTGGCATCACCCAGGCTAATTTGAATCTTGTCGTTTTTGAGGTTTGATAAAACATCTAATAGGTAACTAACGTTGAAGCCGATTTCAACGCTATCGCCACTGTATTCAGTTTCAATCTCCTCCTGCGCCTCTTCTTGTTCAGCGTTGGTAGATTGAACGGTAATTCGATTTGGTGATAATGAAAAGCGCACACCCTTAAATTTATCGGTAGTTAGAATTGCAGCCCGCTGTAGAGCGGATTGCAAAACATCACGACCCACTACTAATGAGTTTTTATGCCCCTTAGGAATTACTCTTTGGAAGTCTGGGAACTTACCCTCAACTAATTTAGAAATCAGCTCGATATCACCAAAAGTAAATTTCACTTGATTGGATGTCAGACTCATCTCAAGCAATTCATCAGAGTCTTCAAGTAAGTGTTGGCACTCTAAAATGGTTTTACGAGGAACAATAATTTCCTGTCTTTCACCAGAGCCGGTTGGCGCCTCCGCCAACTCCACTTGAGAATAAGCTAAACGATGTCCATCGGTTGCAACAGCAATCACTTGCTTTCCTTCAACAACCAACAACATACCATTTAGGTAATAGCGAATATCTTGTTGGGCCATTGCAAAATGCACTTGGCTAACCAACTGACGGAAACTTTTTTGAGTCATTTTCCAGCTAGCAGTAAGCTCACCAACGCTTTGCATTACAGGGAACTCTGCCGCAGATAAAGTTTGCAAAGAGAAGCGACTCTTACCGCTTTGAACAACCATCTTGTTATCTTTAAGGTTTAAGGCAACCGGTCCCTCAGGTAGGGCGCGCAAAATATCAAGTAGTTTTCGGGCGGCTACAGTGGTTGTTACATCCTCAGCACCAACACCAAAACTGGCGTTGGTTGTAATTTGAATTTCTATATCGGTTGATACAAAAGAAACTTTGTCGCCTTGCTTCTTGAAAAGCAAATTAGCCAAAATCGGCAATGTATGTCGACGTTCAACAATGCCACTTACAACCTGAAGGGGTTTTAATAAACTATCGCGCGAGGTGTTTACGAGTTGCATTGCTTTTAAATCCTTGTATATATCTTATTAGTAGTAGTAATAAGGCTCAATTTTTCGGTGGATAAGTCAAAAACTGTATATAAAACAACCTATTAAAACTAAAAAAACCTGTGGAAAACTTTTGTATAAGCGCTGCATAAATATTGGATAACTTTTTATCAACACCCTATTTTTGCATGAAGCCGCAGCTTTCCACAATTTATCCACAGACTATCCCCAAAGTTATCCATTGGGCTATCCACAACCTTATCCACAGCCAAGGTTAGGACTTTAGTGTTTGCTCAATAACATGGATCTCATGGTTAAGCTGCCCATCATGAGACCGCTCTTCACCAATTTTGCGCACAGCATGTAAAACGGTAGTGTGGTCCCGCCCCCCAAACAACTCACCAATCTCTGGGAGACTCTTCTGAGTTAATTCTTTGGCCATAAACATAGCAATTTGGCGTGGTCGAGCAATATTTGCAGGACGCTTCTTGGAGTACATATCGGCGACTTTAATGCTGTAAAAATCTGCGACTGCCTTTTGGATATTTTCAACTGAAATCTGTCGATTTTGAATTGAAAGCAAGTCCTTTAGGGCTGTACGGGCCACATCAATAGTGACCTCTTTCCCATGAAAACGCACAAAAGCTAAAATTTTTCGCAACGCACCTTCAAGTTCCCGAACATTGGACCTCAAATGTTTTGCAACGAAAAAAGCCACATCCTCACTCATGGGGATGCCCTCACTTAATGCCTTTTTCATCAAAATAGCGACCCGCATCTCCAGCTCAGGTGGCTCAATCGCAACCGTCAAGCCCGAATCAAATCGAGATATAAGGCGATCATCGATGCCTGCCATTTCTTTGGGGTAGGTATCGCTAGTAATGATGACTTGAGCCTTGTTGCTTAAAAGCGCCTCAAACGCATAAAAGAACTCTTCTTGTGTTCTAGATTTACCGCTAAAAAATTGAATATCGTCAATTAGTAATAAATCAAGGGAGTGGTAATAGCGCTTAAAGCGGTCAAACGCCTTTTGTTGGTATGCGCGGACCACATCCGAAACATACTGCTCCGCGTGAATGTAGCGGATTCGAGCGCTTGGCTTCTCTTTAAGGAGGTGGTTGCCAATAGCATGAATTAAGTGGGTTTTGCCAAGCCCTACCCCACCATACAAAAACATGGGGTTATAGGATGTCCCGGGGTTGTGTGCCACCTGAATCGATGCGGCCCTAGCCAACTGATTTGCTTTGCCGGTAACAAAAGTATCAAAGGTGAGATTGGGGTTGAGTTTGGAGTGGTCCTCAATTTCGAAGGCCTGCTCTTCTGTTGAGGTGGTGTCTAACTCAACACTACTCTCTGGTGTTTCAGCCCTTCCTTGGGGTGGGTTTACTTCGGGAGTCTCAGTGGCGCCCCCCTCTACATTAAGTACAAAATTGAGCGAAATGGGGCAACCAAAATACTGTGATGCCAGTTCTTGAAAACGGTCAGAAAAAGTTTTTTTGGTCCAATCCAGCTTAAATCTATTTGGCGCCCCAACAGTGAGTAACTGCTCACTTTCATCATAGGAGACCAGGCTTAAGGGTTGAATCCAAGTTTTAAATTGTTGCGGGGAGAGTTCGCGCGCAAAGATTCCAAGCGCGTCATCCCAAAAACCCAGAGGGTTAAGTGAATTCAAGGTGGGTGGGTTCTGTAAATTGCTCAT